>CAZAWS010000029.1:1262-4929 GCA_964488755.1 uncultured Anaerolineaceae bacterium
CAGTGGCTAGAGCAAAGTAGGGAGCAATTACGATAAAATCCGTTCAGCCCTCTTCCTTTGTCTAAAAACAACGGCTGAGGCGGTTACATTTACAATGAGAGAGATTAAGAATAAAACCAAACCAATGAAAAATAACACATGATAATGCGTACTACCATTTGCCACCTCACCCATTTCGGCGGCAATGGTGGCTGTCATGGTGCGAACTGGGGAGAGTAAATCGGTGAGGCTATTGGCTAAAATGGGCGCATTCCCAGTGACCATCATCACGGTCATGGTCTCGCCAATAGAGCGACCAACGCCGAGCATAACAGCCGTCAATACGCCAGAACGCGCGGCGGGCAGCGTCACTCTCCAAATCGTCTGCCAACGAGTGGCACCCAAAGCAAGAGCCGCGTCACGGTAGGATTTCGGGACCGCGTCCAACGCGTCTTCGGATATCGAAACAACGGTGGGAATCGCGATGCCTCCCAAGAGTAACGCCCCCGACAAAGCCGTTAAGCCAGTCGGCAAGTTTAGGGTCACGCGCAGTGTCGGCGAAAGGATGAGTATCCCTAAAAATCCAAGCACTACAGAGGGTAATCCGCCTAATAATTCCACCAAAGGTTTCAGCATATCCCGTACCCAACGCGGGGCAATTTCAGAGAGGTAGATGGCTACGCCAATCCCAAAGGGGACTGCAATAATTGCCGCACCAATGGTAACGAGAATTGAGCCACTGATGAGGGGTAAAATCCCGTAGTAGCCTTCGATGGGATACCAGCGTGTGGCGAAGAGGTCGCCGAGCGGCACTTCGCTGAGGGTGGGCAGACCTTCTTTGAGAAGAAAAAAGAAGATCATGCTGACAAAGATGATGGCTGAGTAGCCAGAAAATTTGATGAGGCGGGTAATGATATATTCTTGCCAGTTGAGGTCTTTTTGCATTGATGCTCCGCAAACTTTAAACACAACAAATGAAAATGGTTGAAAAGAGTATTCGTTTAAGAAAAACGTGTTGCGTATTGCGTAATGATTTTTCTTACGCAATACGGAATGGGATAACCATGGTTTTATAACAAATTCAATTTATCGGCACAAAGCCTAATTCTCTAACAATTTCTTGCGCTTCTGGTGATAGTATCCATTCTAAATAAATCGCGATTTCACCCGTAGGCTCGCCATTAGTGTACATATATAAATCGCGCGCAATAGCGTAAGTGCCATTATTTACAGATTCTACAGAAGGCAAAATATACGCATCGCCTTCTTCGGGAGCAATGGCAATCATATTTACGTCTTCGGGCACATAGCCCAAACCATCATAACCAATTGCGTTGGGGTTTTGGCGTACTTCTGAAATAATACCCTCAGATGAAGGAAGCAGGAGCGTATTGGTTGAGAAAAGCGTTTCCGATTCTTTATCGCCCAAGCGCACCACTGTTTCGAGGAAATAGACATGCGTGCCAGAGTTGGTCTCACGAGAAAGGCGCACAATTGGGCGGTCATCGCCACCAACTTCGCTCCAATTGGTATAAACGCCACTATAAATGTCAGAGATTTGTTGAAGCGTTAACTCTTTAACGGGATTGGTGGGGTTAACAACTACCGCAATAGCGTCCCCAGCAATAATATGCTCCATAGGTTCAATCCCATCTTCGTTAGCCAAGTCTATTTCTTTTTGCTTAATTTGGCGGGATGCGTTGGCAATATCCACCGTGCCATTAACCAACGCGGCAATACCCGTCCCCGAACCGCCACCTGTTACCGAAATACTAATATCTGGGTTATCAAGCTGATACCGCTCTGCCCACGCCAACGCCAAGTTGACAATGGTATCCGAGCCTTTATTTTCGATATAAGTTTGGGGGGCTGAGTCTGTAGCACCTGCTTCACTAGATGAGCAGGAGGCTAGAAAAAAGAGCAAGAGAAGGATAGCGAGAGTTTTTTTCATTATTTTATTGATTTTCAATCAGTTTTTCGATTTCTTCAATTAAAACATGGAGATTGGGTCGCACAAAACTCATATTCGGTGCGGGGATTCGATTGCGTTTTATGTCAGGGGGAATATGTTTATGGTGCGGGTACGTTAAAGCTAATGAAATATCGTTTGGGTGTGGAAAATCATCATACCAATATATTTTTTCCCCGTTTTCATACACTTCATAGCCATAAGCGGCTATGAGACCCGCATCGAAATCTATTTCTTCTCTCATTCGAAGACGATACCCTTTTTTGAAAAATTTCTCTCCTTCTGCAATCCCTGTGTATTTGCTAACAGACCATATTGTCAACGTAGAGTTTTCTACAGTTGCACGATTAACTTCCTCAGCAATAAATTGGCTATAACTATCTAATAAATAGAGCACTTTTTCTGTCATACTTAATAAGCGGGTTGAAAACGCATTGTGGTTGCAAAATCGCGGTTCTGAATTTTCCTAGTATACGCTTTTTTACGGCGTGTCCAAGTTTCAAATATACCTTTCCAGCGGCTAAAATCTGTGCGTGTCTCATCAAAAGCATCATATTCTTCTAATTGTCCCGCCATAAGTGCCGAATAAAAATCTTCACTCAATACACCATATTTTTCTTCATATAAAGTTAATCGGCGTTCAATTAACTTCATTTCAATAACCAATTCATGAACTTCCATGATACACCTTCTAAATCTGATAGTTTTGATTTATTCCTTATTGCTCTGATTATAACGTATTTTAAGGGGATGAAAAACCGCTTTGCGCGCGTTTTTTGCTTGAGTGCCTTCGACCAGCATTTTTTTAGCGTGAACATCTCTCTGGTCATGCCGCACATCTGCTGGGGTGCCGCACTCCAGCTCAAATCAAGTACGAAACGCAAAAAAATATACTTCACAAAAGCGTACAATACGGTAAAATCCACCTATGAATAAAATCAACCCCGTTTTTACCATTGAAAACCTCAACTTTTTCTACGGCGAAAAGCATGCCTTATCCAATATCAATATGGACATCATGCCTCGCAAAGTAACCGCCCTAATTGGTCCTTCAGGATGCGGAAAATCAACCTATCTGCGTTGCCTAAACCGCATGAATGACACAATTGAGAATACACGCGTAGAGGGAAAAATACGTCTAAATGGTGAAGATATTTACGCCCCCGATATGGATGTAGTGAATTTACGCCAGCGTGTTGGGATGGTTTTCCAAGCCCCCAACCCCTTTCCTCAATCTATCTTCGATAATGTCGCCTTCGGACCGCGCGTGCTCGGGCTTGCTGAGGGCAAATCAGCTTTACGCGAAACCATTGAACAGAGTCTCCGCCAAGCCGCACTCTGGGATGAAGTCAAAAATGACCTTAAACAAAATGCCATGAGCCTTTCGCTAGGACAACAACAACGCCTTTGCATTGCGCGCGTTATTGCCGTTCAGCCCGAAGTGATTATAATGGATGAATCGACCTCTGCGCTCGACCCCATTGCTACCGGTCATGTTGAAGACTTGATTGCCGAATTGAAAAAAGATTACACCATCGTTATTGTTACCCACAGTATGCAACAAGCCGCACGCGTCTCTGATAAAACAGGATTTTTCTGGCTCGGCGATTTGGTTGAATTTGGCAACACCAATGATTTATTCACCAATCCCAAAGAAGAGTTGACTGAGGCATATATTACGGGACGAATGGGGTAATAATTCGTAAAACGTGAAAACGT
>CAZAWS010000029.1:5029-8223 GCA_964488755.1 uncultured Anaerolineaceae bacterium
CCTCACGTTTCATGGTATGGCTTTAACGTTTTTATCAACAAAAACCCCGTTTATCTGTGGAAAATTTCAAATGCCAAAAATCGGTACCTTAAACGAAAAACCACTCCATGCCTCACTCAAGACATGGTACGCAAAACCAAACGCTCAATTTGAAATCAAAGTGGATGGCTTTGTCATCGACATCGTTCAGGGCAATTTATTGGTAGAAATCCAAACGGGGAATTTCTCTTCCATAAAAACTAAACTCAAGAAGCTAACAAAATCTCATCAAGTGCGATTGGTCTACCCCATTGCTCAAGAAAAATGGCTTATAAAATTGCCAAAAGATGGCGGCGATAAAAGCATCCGCCGAAAATCACCCAAACGCGGCAGAGTAGAAGACCTATTCTGGGAAATGGTGCGCATCCCTGAATTGCTAGGCAATAAAAACTTTTCGCTAGAAATACTAATGACCCAAGAAGAAGAGATAAGGCGATACGATAAAAATAAAAATTGGCGCAGAAAAGGATGGGGAATAGTAGAACACCGCTTGTTGGCAGTTGTAGACCGTTTCCCATTTGAAAACCCAACAGATTGGTTGGCACTTCTCCCAAAAGAAATGGATGAGTTTACGACTAAAGATTTATCAGAAGCACTTGGCATCAGCAGAAAACTATCACAAAAAATGGCGTATACGCTACGCAAAGCAAATCTGATTGAGTTGGCAGGGAAAAAAGGACGGGCTAATTTCTATAAAGTGCGCAATTGCAATACCTTCGCCAAAAAAAGTTGAGTAAATAGGGTTTCCTGTAGTAAAGTTGAATTGACGAAAACCACAACAACAGGAAACCCACAGTGATTATTTTACCTAGCACCTTCAGCCTAATCAATAATCCGCACGGGGATATTTCTTCTTCGCAATTCTTCTTTCACTTCTGCAATGGTCAAAACTTTGTCGTGAAAAAGCGATGCGGCGAGGGCTGCATCTGCTCCGCCAATCGTAACGGCTTCGGCAAAATGCCCCACATTTCCTGCACCACCGCTGGCGATGACGGGCACATTCACCGCGTCCGCAACGGCTCGTGTGAGTGCCAAGTTGTAGCCCGCGAGCGTCCCGTCTGCGTCCATGCTGGTCAGCATGATTTCACCCGCGCCCATTTCCACGCCACGTTTTGCCCATTCAATTGCATCCAAGCCAGTCGCTTTGCGCCCGCCGTGTGTGTAGACTTCCCAAAATTCGCCGTTATTTTTCGCGTCAATTGCCAAAACGATGCACTGTGCGCCAAACTTTTTAGCGGATTCGGATAAAAGCGCGGGATTTGCAACAGCGGATGAGTTGATTCCAATCTTATCTGCGCCCGCCAGCAAAGCGAGACGCGCGTCCTCGACAGACCGAATCCCACCCCCAACAGTAAGCGGCAAAAAAACTTGCTCGGCGACCCTCCGCACGACATCGAGCATCGTTTCTTTGCCCTCATGCGTTGCGGATATGTCGAGAAATATCAGTTCGTCCGCGCCCATCTCATCGTAGGCTTTTGCCTGCTCAACGGGATCGCCTGCATCTCGCAAGCCGACAAAGTTGACACCTTTGACGACACGCCCTTCTTTTACGTCTAGGCAGGGGATGATTCTTTTTGCTAACATAAGTACGCTCCCATCCTAGCCTTCCCCCTGATGGGGAAGGGACAAATTCTCCCCCCTGAGGGGGGAGTTAGAGGGGGGCTTTTTTGTATTAACATGCAATTGCCTCCTCCAACGTGATGTGATTTTCATACAACGCCCTTCCAATAATCACACCGCTCAAACCAGCATCCTTGACTTCACAAACATGCGCCAGCGTTTTGATTCCGCCGGAAGCTATGATATCTAATCCTGTTTTCTCTGCCAATTGGCGTGTGTTTGATGTGTTATTTCCCACGCTCATCCCATCTGTGGCGATGTCGGTATAGTTGATTCTCGTCGCGCCGATGTTGACCAACGCCTCAGCAAATTCAAAGAGGGAGCGATCCGAGGGCTTTTGCCATCCACGCGCCATGAGGACGCCATCCCGCGCATCCAAGCCGAAGACGATTTTCTCAGCCCCAAATTTAGCAATTGCCTTTTCTGCAAAAGAGAAATCTTCGAGAATAGAAGTCCCCAAAATAACACGTGTGATGCCAAGTTCGAGGGCATTTTCAATATCGGCTAGAGTGCGAATTCCACCGCCCAACTGCGTGAAAATATTTTCTCCGCAGACAGCAATAATCTTCTCAAGAGCGGCATAATTTGCCTGCGTATTTTCGCCAAAGGCTCCATCAAGGTTGATAAGATGAAACCAGGTTGCGCCCTGAGATTGCCACTTTTGGGCAATTTTAACGGGATCATTGCTATATTCTTTTTGCTGATTTGGGTCGCCCTGCCGCAAACGGACAACTTGTCCCTTGCGAAGGTCGATGGCGGGGTAAATGGTGAAGGTCATTTGATGCTCCATTTTTTGTACACGGAACTTCACTGATTACACGGAGAAAAACCTTTTTGTTTTTTCCGTAAACTTAAAAACCTGCTCCGTGAAATCCGTGTTCTCCGTGCACAAAATCTTTTCATATCTTCTCTACAAAGTTTCTCAAAATCTGCAAGCCTATTTTCTGGCTTTTTTCGGGGTGAAATTGCACGCCGTAGATATTTTTCGCGTTGACAATGGAAGTAAATTCGATGCCATAATCGGTTTTGGCGAGGCTATGTTCGGCGTTCGCAGGCTCGCAATAATAGCCATGATTGAAATAAACATAGCTTTCATCAGGGAGTTCGCTGATAAGCGGATTTTCTTTCTCAAAGGCAATCGTATTCCAGCCAATTTGCGGAATTTTTAGAGGAGACTTCCGAAGTTTTGAAAACTTCGGAAGTCTTCCCGCAAAGCCCAGCACCCGCCCGGACAAAATTCCCAGCCCCTCGTGGACACCGTGTTCGTGCCCCTCGTCAAAGAGGAGTTGCATCCCCAAACAGATGCCCAAGAGCGATTTGCCCGATGTCGCAAATTCTTTCACAACGGGGATGAGATTATTCGCATCCAAGCCATCTATGCCATCTTTGAATGCGCCCACACCGGGCAAAATTGCTTTTTCGGCGGTCAGAATTTCGGCGGCATTGCTCGTGATTTGCGCCTGCCCGCCCACAAACTCTATCGCCTTTTGGACGGAGTGCAGGTTGCCTGCGCCGTAGTCGATAATTGCTATCAT
>CAZAWS010000029.1:8323-11444 GCA_964488755.1 uncultured Anaerolineaceae bacterium
TATCGCCGCATCCAGCGCACGCCCAAACGCCTTAAAAATTGCTTCTGCTATATGATGATTATCTTTTCCATAAAGCACGTTGATATGCAAATTCATTCGGCTAGATACAGCAAGCGTCTCAAAAAAATGCTCCAGCAACGATGTGGGGATATTGCCAACGGATGGGCTAACCCATTTTGCTTGGATGACGGAATAAGGTCTGCCCGACAAATCCAGGATGACCTTAGCCAGCGCATCGTCCATGGGGACACTTGCTTCTGCCATTCGGCGGATGCCCAGCTTTTGACCAAGTGCCTGACCAATCCCCTCCCCAAGCACAATGCCGCAGTCTTCAATGGTGTGATGAGAATCGATGTACAAATCCCCTTTTGCCTGTAAATCGATATCTATCAACCCATGCACGGCGATTTGGGTGAGCATGTGATCGAAGAATCCGATGCCGGTGTTGATATTGTGTTTCCCTGTCCCATCAAGGTTAAGAGAGAGAGAAATGTCGGTTTCGTTAGTTTTTCGTTGAATAGATGATTTTCGCATAAAAGTTCCTTTGGAGGTGCGTATTTCGTAAAACGTATTGCGTAATGATTTTGTTGCGGGCTAGGTTTTACGCAATACGCATTACGCTTTACGAAGAAGGTTTATATCTTTCTCAACGCATTTACGACCGCATCCACCTGCTCAGGTTTTCCAACGCTGATGCGGATGTGATCATCCAAGCCGGGTTTGTTGAAGTAGCGGATGAGAATGCCTTGCTTTGCCAAATCTGCTTTGAGGGTGGCGGCATCACGCCCGATGACTTTGCAGAGAATGAAGTTAGATTGAGAGGGATAAGGTTCTAAATAGTCTATCTTTTGCAACGCCGCATAAAGCCGCTCACGCTCGGCGATAATTTTTTGCCCAATTTCTTCGAGTTGGTCGGCGTGACGGAGGGCGGCTAGAGCCGCTTCGCTCGCGGCGACTGAGACATTATAGGGCTGTTTTGCTGTCCAGAGATAGGGCATTAGCCAAGAGGGGAAGACTCCGTATCCGACACGCAGACCGGCTAGCCCCGCCCATTTACTGAAAGTGCGGAGGACAATCAAATTCTCTCTTTTGGCGACTTCTCGGATTTGAGTTGAGTCAGGCGGGGCGAATTCCATGTAGGCTTCGTCAAGCACGAGGAGCAGATTCTGTTTCAGCAGGGCATCAATTATTTCGGAGCGTAGCAAGCCTCCGTCAGGGTTGTTCGGCGTGGCGAGGAAAAGCAACTTTGGTTGATGTTCGGCAACCGCGTCAAGGAGGACATCCGCATCCACAGAAAAATCATCCAAACGAGGGATATTGATAACTTTGCCACCGTTGATGGCAGTGTCGAAGGCGTACATCCCAAAGGTGGGCGGGCAGTTGAGAATGGCATCGCCGGGATTGATGAAAAAGCGGAGCAGGAGGTCAATTAGCTCATCCGCACCCGCGCCAGCGAGGATATTCTCGACAGGGATTTGATGATAATCGGCGAGGGCGCGGCGCAGAAATCGGCTCTCAGGGTCAGGATAAATATGGGCATAGGGCAGATTTCGGAGCGCATCGGCGACTGCGGGGAGAATGCCGTAAGGGTTTTCGTTGGCATCGAGCTTGATGATTTTCTCAGCGGGAATGCCAAGTTGCTCGGAAAGTGCTTCGAAGGGGAGGATGGGGGTGTAGGGTTCGAGGTCGAGGAGGTGCGGTCTTAAAAGTTTTTTCATGGGACTATCCATAGAACGTATTTCGTAATGCGTAATGGTTCCTCGAAAGCGAGGACATTACGCAATACGTTTTACGCATTACGCACTTAACTCTTCATTCTAATTTTCGCTGCATTTGCGTGCGCCGTCAGCTTTTCTGTATCCGCAAAATCGGCGGCGAGTGGGCTTAAGGCTGCCGCAGTTTCAGGATCAAGAGCGACCACGCTCGAAATTTTGACAAAATCGAGCAGGTTGAGGGGAGAGGCAAAACGGGCTGTGCCACCGGTGGGCATGACGTGGCTAGGACCGGCAACATAATCGCCGAGGGCTTCAAAAGAGTGTTCGCCGAGGAAGAATCCGCCAGCGTTATTGATTTGATTCATCAGAGCTTTGGGGTCACGCACGGCGAGACAAAGATGCTCGGCGGCGTAATCATTGGCGAGTTTAGCGGCTGCTGCGATGTCTTCGACCACAATGATGCCGCTCTTATTTTCCAGCGAGGCTTTAATAATCTCTTCACGAGAAAGTTTTGCGGCCTGCTCGGTAACTTCTTTTTGCACCTTCTTTGCCATTTCCGCATCAGTGGTGAGCAGAATTGCACTCGCCTGTACATCGTGTTCTGCCTGAGCGAGCAAATCTGCCGCCACCCAAGCGGGATTCGCATCTGCATCGGCGATGACCATTGTCTCGGTTGGACCAGCTAAACCGTCAAAACCGACCAAGCCATAAAGTTGCTGTTTGGCGAGCGTAACGAAGAGATTGCCTGCACCGACAATTTTATCTGCTCTGGGGATGCTTTCTGTACCGAAAGCCATCGCCGCAATCGCCTGTGCCCCGCCGACTTGGTAAATCTCGTCCACGCCACAAATATATGCCGCCGCCAAAATCGAATCGTGCGGATTAGGCGGAGTGCAGACCACAATATCTTTCACGCCCGCAACTTGGGCGGGGATTACGCTCATCAACATAGATGAAGGCAGCGGAGCTGTCCCGCCCGGTACATAAACGCCCACTCGCTCAATCGCTGTGAAGCGTTGACCGATTTCTCCGCCCATTTCACCCGTTAGCCAACTTGTAATGGGCTGTCTCTCGTGAAAATCACGAATTCGCTCAGACGATTTCTGCAAAACTTCTTGCAAACGATCGGGAATCCGCTCCCAAGCTGACTTCAAGTCCGCTTTTGCGATGCTGAAATTCGGCGCATCGAAACGGTCGAGGGTCGCATTCCATTTTTGCACGGCGGCATCGCCATCTTCGTCAATCGATTTCAAAATTTGCATCACCGCCTGATGCGGCATCACGCCCTCGCCAAAAACCGACTCCGTCCGCGCAATCGTGGCGGGAGAATAGCTATCTTGGTAAAAGGGCTTGCGCTTTAATATCGTCTGCTTTGCTTCTTCAAGTGGGTAGATTTTTATCATTTT
>CAZAWS010000030.1:0-11411 GCA_964488755.1 uncultured Anaerolineaceae bacterium
ACCCGCCCAATCTGTTAAATCCGCGTTCTGTTTACTTAGAATTGAACAGCCCTTACCAGTTCATAGCCTGATTGGGTATATTCTGTTTGCAAACTTTTTAGCCGCTTTTCTTCCAGATAGTTATTAAGCCCTTTTTAGCAATGTGTTTATTGAAGATGTGAGAGTATAGCACGAGGCGTAAACTAAACAGAATCTAAGACGCTATCTTTGCAAAAGTGTTAAGCACTATGTTTTTTTTTTCTCTTATAATTGGCAAGGTTATTAATTGTATTTTTATTCATCAGGAATATCTTTCAGCTTATGTCCTACAAAAAGCGCATCTTCTGGTTTGTCATTTTGCTCGTTGTGCAAAGTTTATATTTTCCTATTAATAAATATGTGCATGGGGGCGTAATTATTGCAACGCCATGGGATTCATACATCCCGCTTTGGTCTATTTGGGCGGTACCTTATTTGCTTAGCCTTTTTTGGTGGCTGGGTTCATTTATTTGGGCAGTTGCCAAAATGGATGACGAACTCTATATTGCCCTTGTTGTTGCCATAATCTTCGCTATGCTCACGAGTTACGTTATTTATTTGTTTTACCCCACCTATATTGAACGCCCCCTTCTTAAAGAAGGGGAGGGCTGGTCAGTGGACTTGATACGTTTTATCTATAGCCGAGATCGTTCTTATAATGTTTTTCCAAGTGGGCATACCTATACATCGGTACTCATCGCATTATTTTGGGTGCGCTGGTATCCTGAAAAACGCTGGTTATGGATTATAATAGCACTTGTCGTTCTCTTATCTACCCTTTTTACAGGGCAACACTATTTTGCAGATGTGATATCCGGGACGCTCTTGGCGTGGGCTGGATACCGCTTTGGACTCTGGTACGCGGCGAGAAGCGTGAGAGAAAAAATATAATCAACAAGGTGAATACTTAAGATATTTTTTAAAAATTACTCGTATTATAGCTATAACTGATGTGCAGTACATCCCTACAAAGATGTATGGCACATCTTTTTTTGTAATAAGGCGATTCGCAAAAAATGATTATCCGAAACACATATTTCGGAATGCTTTTCCTTACGTAATATGAAAACGGAGAATTCAAATTCAGGAATCGCCTAAGTGCGGCGAGGGGCAAAAAAATATTTACGCCAGCCAAATGTTGATTGTTAGCACGCAAGTTTAGGTCGCGCGCGTTGCTGAGCATCCACTCCCAGAAGATACTTTATAGAAATGTTTATGAATTTTCAATACACCCCCTTTATTATTCCCATTTTAATATCGCTTTTAATTTCAGGCTCTTTAATGGTCTGGGGGATGCAACGCGAAAAAATGATGGGCGCACGTTGGTTTGTAGCAACAATGTTTTCATCTTTTATCTTTACCTTTTTTTACGGTTTAGAGATGCTTAGCACAGATATAAATGACGTTATTTTTTTCTCTAAGATGCAATATGTAGGGTCGTTAAATATCAGTGTTATGTGGCTCTTTTTGGTGGCAAGTTATACTGGCAAAGAAAGTTGGATTAGGCTTCGCAATATTGTCATCATTTATATTATTCCGAGCATTAGTTTTATTTTAGTTTGGACGAATGAATTTCATCAGTTGATGTGGATAAACCCCCACTTAGAGACAAATCCCTCTTTTTCTTTGCTTCATTTTACGCCGGGGGCATGGTGGTGGGTTAATATTATTTATGTAAGCATTCTCTTTTTTATAGCCACTTTTCTTCTTGTTTCTGCGTTATTTCGGTCAAATGATTTGTATCGAAAGCAAATTATTATATTATTGATTTTCTCTAGTCTCAATTGGGTAGCGACGGGTATTTACACTACGGGGAAAACGTATTATGGCATTAATCCAGTGCCACTTGCTTTTGCTTTTGGTGGGTTACTATTTGCTTGGGGATTATTTCGCTATAAAATTGGGGAAATAAGCCCTATTGCCAAAGATTTTATTGTTGAAGAGATGCAAGAGGGGCTAATTATTCTCAATCTCGAAAATAAAATTGTAGATATTAACCCAATGGCTGAAAGAATTCTTGAAAAAGAATCTTCTTCGATTTTAGGCATGTCTATAGCCGAAGTTCTTTCAGAGTATCCAGCATTAGAAAAACTATATCAGGGCGAGGGGAATAGCGACCGACACCATGAAATAAAATTTCATACAAAGACGAAGGAAGCGCGCAGTTTTGATATACGTGTTTCAGTCATAAAGAATAAGCATAATCGTATAACGGGGCGTTTGATGTTTTGGCATGACATTAGCGAACGTGTTGAGCAAGAAGTTTTTCAGCGTCTGCTTTTATCTATTGTTCAAGATGTTAGTATCGCTGAAAATTTCAAGTCTGCTTTACATAAATCTCTAAAAATTATTGTAACGCACGCAGATTGGGTTTTTGGGGAGGTATGGCTTCCTAATGAAAAAAACACGCTTTTAGAAAACGCAAATGCCAGCTACTATACAGGTAAAAAAATAAAAGAATTAAGAGAATTTGATGATTTTAGCCAAGAGTTTACTTTTGCGCCGAATATGGGGCTACCCGGTCGTGTATGGGCATCAGGAGAAGTTGAGTGGCAACGAGATATATCTATATTGCCGCGTGATGTTTATTTTCGCTTAGTTCACGCACAAAAAGCAAATTTTAAAGCCTCTATGGGGATTCCTGTTTTAGACAAAGGTGAAGTTATTGCCGTACTTATTTTTTATATGGATGATGTTCGTGATGAAGATCAATATATGATTAATTTGATTTCTGCTGCAACCACTCAACTTGGTACGATATTGGCGCATAAAAGCGCAGAAGAAATGATGCGCATCCAATCTGCCGCCCTGAAAGCAAGTTCTAACGGGATTGTGATTACCGACAGAAAAGGGGATATTGGTTGGGCGAACCCTGCTTTTTCAGAATTAACGGGCTATTCTATGCAAGAAATTATGGGAGAAAACCCCCGTGTACTAAAATCGGGGCAACATCCGCCTGAATTTTATAAAGAGCTATGGGATGTAGTTTTATCGGGTCAATCGTGGCAAGGCGAGATTATCAATAAACGTAAAGATGGAAACCTTTATGTAGAAGAGCAAAGTATCACCCCTACGCTCAATAAAGAAGGAGAAATTACGCACTTTATTGCCATTAAGAAAGACATAACACGCCGTAAACAATTTGAAAAAAAGATTAAGAATCAAAACACCTTTTTAAACAATATCATAGAATCTATTGCTAATCCCTTTTATGTCATTAATGTTAAAGATTATAGTATAGAGATTTCTAACGCGGCGGCACGAGCTTTGGGCGTAGAAAATATGAAAACTTGCTATGCCCTTACTCATAAAAGAGAAACGCCTTGTGACAGTGCAGAGCATCCCTGCCCTTTAAAAACTGTTCTTGAAACCAAAGAATCCACCCGTGTTGAGCATATTCATTTAGATGCGGAGGGCATTCCAAGAATCATGGATGTCTATGGATACCCAATTTTCGACGAGGCGGGTGACGTTGCCCAAATGGTTGAGTATTCACTAGATATTACCGCTCGCAAAGAAGCCGAAAAAGCTCTCATAAAAGAACAAGAAAAGGCAAATGCTTTGCTTCAAAATATCTTGCCAGAAGCCGTAATTGAAGAAATTACAGAAAAAGGGTATGTTACGCCAATCTTGTACGAAAACGCATCCATTTTATTTACCGATTTTCGTAACTTTACCGAAACCGCCGAAAAACTTTCCCCGCAAGAACTTATCAACCTGATTTCTCATTATTTTTCCTTTTTTGATGTCATCATTGGTAAATATAATTTAGAAAAATTAAAAACCATCGGCGATGGCTATATGTGCGCGGGCGGGGTGCCTATTCAAAACGTAACTCACGCCTTCGATATTACCCATGCGGCATTAGATTTGCTTTCTTTTGTGCAAAAGGAAAAAGAAAAACGTCAAAAATTTGGACTTCCCTACTGGGACGTACGCATCGGCATAAGCACTGGTCCCCTCATTGCCGGCGTTGTAGGGCAGAAAAAATATGCCTACGATGTCTGGGGAGAAGCAGTGGTAACAGCGGCACGCATGGAGCAATTTAGCGAAACAAATAGAGTAAACGTCTCAAAAGCCACTTATGAGATCATCAAAAACCGCTTCGATTGTGAATACCGCGGAAAGGTGAGCGCAAAACATCATAAATTGGATATGTATTTCGTAAACGGCGTCTTAGACAGATAGATAGATTAGGAAGCGAAGAAGACCCTGCCCCCTCTAAAGGAACGGATTCTTCTTCGCTTCGCGCGTGAATTCAACTTGCGTGCCTTTGGTCAACATTTGTGCGGCGTAGGTATTTTTGAGCAATGAATAAACGCTTGCAAAAGTGCTTTAGGCGGTGTCCCTGCCGTCGAGAACGGCGGATAGAGCGAAGCCAAAATGAAAGAAGATAAAAAAAACATTATGAAAGAAAAAATCCTTATTGTTGAAGATAACGAAGAGTTTAGAAAATTTGTAGAGATAACCTTAGGCTTATATAATTATCAAATCGCCTCGGCAAAGAATGGTAAAGAAGCATTAGCTCTTTGTGAAGAAAGCACACCAGATTTAATTGTTTCTGATATCTCTATGCCAGAAATGGATGGATTTAAATTCTTGGAAATTGTACGTTCAAGAGAAAAAGGAAAGATGATTCCTTTTTTATTCTTAACCGCACACACTGGAGAAGCCAAAATGCGTCAAGCAAGCCTTTTGGCTGTTGATGATTATTTATTCAAACCCTTCAAAATGCAAGAACTCTTAGATATTGTGCGTGTTCGCTTAGACCGCCGTGAGGCGATGAAAAGTTTTGACACCCACGAAGCTCACCTACAAACGGTCTTAATGCTGGCAAATGCGATCGAAACCCGCGATGCTTATACGCGTGGACATGTTGAGCGAGTTCGAGCTATCGCGCTAATTTTTGGAAAGCACTTGGGTTGGGAAGAATCATCCCTTGCGATACTAGAATTTGGCGCAATACTGCATGATATAGGAAAAAACAAGATTTCATCTGATATTTTAAATAAAAAAGGAAAACTTACTTCAGAAGAATGGATGGAGATGCGTGAGCACCCTGAAACAGGTGCGAAAATGCTTCAGGGAGTTGACCACCTCAAATTTGCTCTTCCCTTTATTTTATATCATCACGAAAAATGGGATGGGAGTGGATATCCTTATGGTCTGAAAGGAAGAAATATCCCCATTGAAGGCAGAGTAATGGCATTGGCAGATTTTTATGATGCTGTAACCAGCAATCGCTCCTATCATAAAAAGATGCCAAAAGAGCGTGTTCTAAAAATTATCAAAGAAGAAAGCGGCAGCCACTTTGACCCAGCCTTAGTGGAAAAATTTCTAGCTATTGCAGAGCAATTGCCTTAGGGTCTGTAAAAATATAAGGCTCTTCAGGATTTTGAGGTAGAGTGCTAGCAAGCCATAAAATTATCCACAGATTTCACAGATTTTGCAGATTTTTTGTAATTGGTCACCCCCACCGTTCCCGCCGCCGAGGACGGCGGCGGCGGGAACGGTATTTTAAGGGGGGAGTGTGACCAATTACGAACGCTTACTTACTTTTTTGTTACAAATCCAAAACGGGGGAAAGAGTGAAGTATAATTTATCTACTTTTAATGCAAGGTAAACCTTGCCCCATATTTTAGCATACGGATAATTTTATGCACTTTGAATATACCCCTTATATCATTCCCATCATATTTTCTCTCAGTATCTCTGGCTCCCTATCTGCATGGGCATGGAAGCATCGCCAAGCACGGGGAGCGAGTTGGTTCTCGATGGCGATGTTAGCCTCTTTTATTTTCAACTTTTTTTATGGCTTAGAGATAGTAAGTACCAATTTAGCACAGACTATCTTTTGGTCTAAAATGCAATACTTTGGCGTAGCACCAATTGCTATTATGTGGGTGTTCTTGGTTATGGTATATACAGGCGAAGAGAAAAGGATTAATTTGCGTAATATCATCCTTATTTTTATTATTCCGGGAATTACCTTTTTTTTGGTCTGGACTAATGAACTTCACGAATTGATATGGGTAAACCCATTTTTAGAGATTGGTCCTTCATTTAGCTTGCTTGGTTTTGGGAAAGGAATTTGGTGGTGGGTTAATACTTTTTATATGAACTCTCTTTTTATGATGGCAACTTATATGCTTATTAAGGCATTTGGGCGTCCAGAAAAAATATATAATCAACAAATTATTACTTTGTTGATTTTCTCAGGGATGCTATGGGGTGGAGTAGCCCTTTATGTTATGGGGATCATGCCCCAAAATATAAACCCATTGCCTTTTGTTTTTCCTTTTGGCGGCATAATTATTGCTTGGGGTTTATTCCGTTATAGTTTTCTTGATATTACTCCGGTAACAAAAGAAACGATTATCAATAAAATGCAAGAGGGGCTAATTGTTTTAGATACGCAACTTAGAGTAACCGAAATCAATCCTGCCGCACAAAGAATTGTTGGGAAAGATCAAAATGAAGTGATAGGAAAAGAAATTACAGAAGTACTTGCCAACTATAAAGAAATAGAAGAGAAACTATGCAAAAATGCAGATGATGAAGAAGAGAAAATGGAGCAACACGTAGAAATCACGCTTCCTGTAGAAGATATGGACATTCGCACTTTTGATATACGCACTTCTATGTTATTGGATAAACGCGAGCATCCTATAGGACGGTTAATGTTCTGGCGTGATATTACAGAGCGTGCCAAAGAAGAGAGTGCTACAAACCTGCTTCTGGTACTGACCCAAGAAATAGACAAAGTACAAAGTTTGAGCTTTGCCTTCAATAAAACTTTAGAAATTATTGTAGAACATGCCAGTTGGATTTTTGGTGAAGTTTGGATTCCCAACAAAGCTGGGAATCAATTAGAGAATGGCAATGCCAGCTATTGCCTCAGAGAACAAACCACTGCATTAGAAAATTTTAACCAAATTAGCCAAAAAATCACTTTTGCGCCCAACGAAGGACTTCCCGGACGTGTGTGGGCATCAAAAGAAATAGAATGGCAAAAAGATACCTCTGCATTGTCTAAAGAGGTTTATTTGCGTGCCGAGTATGCTTTAAAGGCAAATTTAAGAACCGCTTTGGGTATTCCTGTTTTAGATGGAGGTAAGGTTATCGCGGTGTTGATTTTTTATTCAGATAAGGTACGTGCCAAAGATCAATACACAATCGATTTGCTCTCTGTAGCAACGGCGCAATTAGGGGTAGTTTTAGAAAGCAAACGTGCAGAAGAACTAGTGCAAATTAATCGGGCACGTTATCGAGATATTTTCATGAATTCTCCCGTAGCTCTTTGGGAAGCTGATTTCTCTACAATCAAAACACGCCTCGACCATTTAGCAAAAGAAAATGGTGATATTGAATCCTATATTCTCCAAAATCCCGCGAGCATGGAAGGTGTTGCCAGCTCCGTTCACCTTTTAGATGCAAACCTAGAAGCTGTAAAGCT
This sequence comes from uncultured Anaerolineaceae bacterium, assembly GCA_964488755.1. Taxonomy (GTDB): domain Bacteria; phylum Chloroflexota; class Anaerolineae; order Anaerolineales; family Villigracilaceae; genus Desulfolinea. The sequence continues at coordinate 7,476 of CAZAWS010000030.1, forward strand.
CTATGAAGCTCAAAATGTTGAAACCCTGTTAAAAAGCCTGCATAAGGTCATTACTCCACAAGCAATGCTTGCCTTGCGTGATGGCGTTATCGCATTATGGCAAGAAAAAAGTAATAGCCCTATAGAAAGTATTCATAAAACGCTCAATCAAAACGACATAAACGTAGTAATCCGATTTTCAGTTCGAGACGGTTACGAAGACACATGGGAATATGTCAACATCTCTATTGACGATGTGACGGAAGCAAGAACTGCCGAAACGAGCGTGCGTCAACTTGCTTCCGCTGTGGAGGCATCGGGGAGCAGTATTGTTATTACCGATATGGACGGAGCTATCGAATACGTTAACCCTGCCTTTTCGCGGGTTACTGGCTATAGCAGAGAAGAAGCCATGGGTAAAAATCCGCGTGTGCTCAAATCAGGGCAACACCCTGCTAAGTTCTACCAAGAAATGTGGGAGATTCTAGGTAAAGGTGAAACCTGGAGCGGGGAGATTATCAATAAAAAGAAAAACGGCGATCTGTATTGGGAGCAGGCAACTATCTCCCCTGTAAAAAATGACATAGGAAAAACAGCCTATTATGTTGCTGTTAAAGATGATATTACAGCCGCCAAAGAAACAGGGAAAGCATTAAAGGAAAGTGAAGCAACATTCCGCTCATTTGTCAAACAATCCAGTGAAGGAATTGTATTCTACGATTCGCAAGGCTATATCATAGAGTGGAATGATGCCTTAACTGAAATATCAGGCATCAAAGCTGAGGATAGCATCGGCATGCACGGAAGCGATCTTCAATTTTTAACACTCGCCCCAGAAGAAAAAACAGAAGAGTATTACGCTGAGATTAAAGATAGCTGGAGTAACATCCCCAAGAAAATAAAAGAAGGTACTTTTGAATTCGTTTCGCATTATATCCATCCACTTTACCGATCAGATGGCACCAAACGAATAACATCGCAAACTTTTTTCGCTGTCGAAACAGGAAATAGCTTTATTCTCTGTGCTTTTATCAGCGATATTACTGAGCAATACCAAAATGAAGAGACTTTACGCAATCTGTCCAGTGCCACAGAGCAAAGTGCTAGTGCAGTTGTGATTGCTGATATGAATGGTTTGGTTGAATATATTAACCCCGCCTTTACTGAAATTACAGGGTACTCAAAAGAAGAAATACTTGGTAACACATTACAAGCTTTACGTTCTGGCGAACATGAAGAAAATTTTTATAATAACCGTGATGATATTATCGCACACGGTGAGGTTTGGCGTGGAGAAATAATTAATAAACGAAAAGACGGTTCTCTATATTGGGAGTCTCAAGTTATCTCTCCTATGGAAAATGATCAGGGTGAAATTACGCATTATGTCTCGGTTAGAGATGATATTACAGGGGAAAAAGAAGCTGAAGCTGAAATTCAACGTCAGCATGAGTTTTTGCAAAATGTTATTGATGGGATTGATAGTCCTTTTTATGTGCTTAATGTAGATGATTATTCCATCGCTTTGGCGAATGAAAAAGCGCGAAGTTTGGGCGTAGTCAGAGGAAACACATGCTACAAACTCGCTCATAAACGGGACACTCCTTGTGACGGTAAAGAACACCCCTGCCCGATTAAGCAAGTTCTTCAACACAAAGAAGCTTTTTCTGTAGAGCATATTCATTATCGTTCTGATGGCACACCGTATTACGTAGAGGTGCATGGCTACCCTATTTTTGACAAAAATGGGGATGTTGTGCAAATGATTGAATACTCAATTGATATTACAGAGCGCAAAAAAGCAGAAGAAGAATTACGCAAACTTTCGAGTGCCACTGAACAAGCTGCTAGCGGAATTATGATTACAAATACGAAGGGTGTCATTGAATTTGCTAACCCTGCCGCATTGAAAATTACGGGGTATTCAGCAGAAGAGTTTATTGGGAGCACACCAAACCTGTTGAAATCGGGTAGGCACGATACTGACTTTTATCAGAATCTTTGGGGAACAATCCGAAAAGGAGATGTTTGGCGTGGAGAGTTGATTAATCAGCGCAAAGACGGCTCTCTTTACTGGGAATCTCAATCAATTTCTTCTGTTAAAAATGATCAAGGAGAAGTAACCCATTATGTGGCAGTAAAAGAAGATATAAGCAAAGCCAAAGAAGCAGAAAAAGAAATTCGTACTCTTTCTAGTGCTACAGCACAAACAGCAAGTGGTATCGTAATTACGGATAAAGAAGGACGTGTAGAATTTATAAATCCCGCTTTTAGTGCAATAAGTGGCTATGAATTAGAAGATATACTGGGTAAAACACTAGATATACAACGTTCAGATGAACATGATGAAGCATTTTATGCTCAATTAGATGCAACCATAGCTCGTGGTGAGATTTGGAAAGGTGAAATTATCAATAAACGCAAAAACGGCTCTCTATATTGGGAGGCACAGGTGATTTCTCCCATAATGGATGACGAAGGAAATATAAGTCATCATGTTTTGGCGAAAGAAGATATAACCCGCCGTAAAGAACTTGAGCAATCTTTGGCATTGGCACATGAAAAAGTTCTTAGAGCCAGCGATATGAAAACCCAACTCCTCGCTAATGTAAGCCATGATATGCGCACCCCCTTAGGGGCAATTCTTGGGTACACGGAAATGTTAGACGCCGATGTTTTTGGCAAGTTAAACGATGAGCAAGCTGAAGCCACGCGCGCCATCGCCGCTAGTTCCCAGAGATTGCTTAATTTTGTTAGTGATCTGCTTAATCAGGCACAAATCGAAACGGGAGAAATAGTCCTCAATGAAAGTTTATTTGAGCCACAACGGCTACTAAATGGGCTGGGTGGTGAAATTTCTCTCGCTAAAACACAGGGTTTAATTATAAATACACTAGTTGGTGATAATTTGCCTAAGAAAATTACAGGCGACACTTACTGGTTAGGACAAATTATTCACAACTTGCTTTCAAACGCGATAAAATTTACGCAACGTGGCGGGGAAATAAGTATTCGCTTGCTCAGAAGTGGCGATTACGCATGGAAATTAGAAGTGGAAGATAACGGGAAGGGTATTCCTCAAGAGGCGCAGGCATATATTTTTGAATCTTTTAGGCAAGTAGATGGCTCAATTACTCGTGAAGCGCATACAGGTTCTGGTTTGGGCTTGTCTATTGTCAATCATTTGGTAAGATTGATGCGTGGAGAAATCAGATTAGAAAGTGAACTCGGCAAGGGAAGCAAGTTTATTGTCCTTTTGCCGCTTAAAAAAAATAAGGAATAAATCGTATGGAAGGAAATCCTCTTGCATTGGTTATTGAAGACGACCCGGAACAACAGAAAATTTTTACCAAAGCCATAGAAATGGCAGGATATAGTGTTGAAGCCATTGGTGATGGGCAAGAAGCCTCCGACCGTTTAAAAGAAGTTCTTCCTTTGTTAATTATTTTAGATTTACATTTACCAAAAGTTTCTGGTGATGAGTTGTTGAGACAAATTCGTGCAGACGATAGGCTTGCATCCGTCTCTGTTATGTTAGCAACCGCTGATCCGCGCCTTGCTGAAACATTACATGATACCAGTGATTTGGTTCTGCTTAAACCGGTCAGCTTTATTCAACTCCGTGACCTTGCCGCGCGTTTACGTGGGTAGTGCTTAGAGCAAGACCAATAACATCAGGTTTAAAGGTAATTGCTTAAAATCATGGTGGTAGAACTGCACTGCATCTTTAAAGATGCGTTGCGGTTCGGGGTACACAGGAGCACTGGTTGGACTCGCGGTGCAACGCATCCAAAAACAAATGCAGTGCACCACGAACACTTTGAGCAACTGCGTTTAAAGTTTTGCCACAGATTAGGTTAAAAGGGGAACGCGGTGGCATCAAGAAATAAGTTTTACCCTAAAAGCAAAAAGAGACGCTCTCATCGTGAAAGCGTCTCTTTTCATTTCCTAATTCCT
>CAZAWS010000031.1:0-11360 GCA_964488755.1 uncultured Anaerolineaceae bacterium
TTTCCCCTCTCCCGTTTTGGGAGAGGGACGACCTGAGCGTGGCGAAAGGTCAGGCGTTGTCCTGAGTTTATCGAAAGGGGGAGGGCAGGGTTGTAGTATCCTCACGATTCGTTGGCACACTCTAGCCGTGGATGTTCCTTTATGGCACTCAAGCCAAAATCGCGCGCGTTCCAGTTCTTCATCCAAATAAGGCGATACAAGCGCATCTCTCAGTGATAAAATAGGTGTGCGCTATCCATCATTATAAAGGAGTAAATTATGTTTCTTCTCAATCCTAAGAAATTTCAGTCGCAAGAAAAAGACGAGGTTTCTCGTCAGATTATGCAAAAAACGCTTGCCTTTTTTGAAAATAAGGGCAAGGCAAAATTAAAAGAAGATGACCATGCTCGTGTTTGGTATGAAGAATTTCTTGATTTTATTGGCAAAGAAAAGATATTTGCAACTTTGCTAACGCCCTCAAAATATGGGCGCGATGAAGCTACTCGCTGGGATACATCCCGAAATTGTGAATTTAACGAAATTCTTGGCTTTTATGGTTTGGCTTATTGGTACACTTGGCAAGTGAGCATTTTAGGGCTGGGACCAATTTGGATGAGCGAAAACGAGACTCTGAAAGAAAAAGCGGCGCAATTATTGCAAGAGGGCGCAGTTTTTGCCTTTGGGCTTTCAGAACGATTGCATGGCGCGGATATTTATTCAACTGAAATGCGTTTGAGTTTGCAGAGTGATGGCAGTTATTTGGCAAATGGGGAGAAATACTATATTGGAAATGCGAATGTTGCCCCGATGGTTTCAACTTTTGGGAAAATTGAAGATACGGGGGAATATGTTTTCTTTACTGCCGATTTTCGGCATAAAAATTACGAGTTAGTTAAAAATGTGACTGCCAGCCAAAATTATGTGGGTCAATATATTTTAAATGATTATCCAATTGGTGAAGAAGATATTCTTTCAAAAGGGCAGGCGGCTTGGGATTCTGCGCTAAATACGGTTAATGTGGGGAAATATAATTTGGGCTGGGCTTCAATTGGGATGTGCACTCATGCTTTTTATGAATCCATTAACCACTCAGCAAATCGGCGTTTATATGATATGTATGTGACAGATTTTCCTCACGTAAAGCGTATCTTTGTTGACGCTTATACTCGTTTAGTCGCGATGAAGCTATTTGCTCTCCGTGCCGCCGATTATATGCGCTCAGCCTCGCGTGAAGATCGGCGTTATTTGCTCTATAACCCGATGGTTAAAATGAAAGTCACCACGCAAGGCGAAGATGTCATCAACTTGCTTTGGGATGTGATTGCCGCCAAAGGCTTCGAAGGCGATACTTTCTTCGAGATGGCGGCACGTGATATTCGCGCTTTGCCCAAGCTCGAAGGCACTGTGCACGTTAATATTGCTCTCATCAATAAATTTATGGCTAATTATTTCTTTGCGCCTAAAGAATATCCCGATTTACCGAAGCAAGATGCACCCATAACCGATGATTTTCTCTTCAATCAAGGTGCAACGCGCGGGCTGGGGAAAATCCGTTTTCACGATTATAAGATTGCTTATGAGAGTTATGACTTGCCCAATGTGAATCTTTTCCAGGAGCAAGTTACGCTTTTTAAAGAATTTTTAGCCAAAGCCACGCCCGATGATAATCAGAAAAAAGATATAGATTTCTTGATGGCAATGGGTGAATTATTTGCGTTGGTCGTTTACGGGCAATTAATTCTTGAGAATGTAAAAAATTATGAAATAGACGAGAGTGTAATTGACCAAATTTTCGATTTTATGGTGCGTGATTTTTCAAAATTTGCCTTGCAACTCTACAGTAAGCCCAGCAGTACGCCCGCACAAATGGATTTCTGTGAGCGCATGATTCGCAAACCTATTGTCGATGAAGCTCGTTATAAAAAAGTCTGGAATGAATATGTTTATGTGTTGAAAGATGCGTATGAAATGAATGCTTAGGCTATAAAGAGAAAAATGATGAAAAATGACAATCGAAATAATGCCATTTTTATTCCGAAAATCATTGCCTATCTTTGAGCATGTTTCATATCAACCTATGAATGAATTCATAGGCTGATATAAGAAGTCCGTTTAAACGGACTTGGCATTTCAGCGTGGAATTTCAATCCCATGCTGGAGAATGCAGAACAAAGGTCGTGGTAAAAATCATCTCAAATATGAACGGTTTTTATCACCCTACCCTTAGGCAATAAAGAGAAAAAATGACCCGCATAGAAAAAGCCCCCGTTTGTCAACGGGGGCTTTTTTGTTATTTCAACGAGATTGTTTTTGTGTTTTTTATCCTAAAACTTCTTCTAATTCTTTAGCCGTATAAGGTTTCAAGAGCATATCTTTCACACCCGCTTGAAGATATTTGGTGATATTTTCTACACGGGGTGCGGCAGATAATACTAAAGTTTTGCTGCCCAACTCCCCTAACTTGGGAAGTGTTTCATCAGCTAAGCTTTCGTCTAGCAGGAGTATATCGGCGTTGGTGTCAATGCTATTGCTCACGGTTTTACCCGCGCCTTCCAAGGCTTCTTTGGCGAAATCAGCCCATTCACCAGCGGGGGCTATGATGGCGATAACTTGGGGCGCACCACTTAAATCTGCTTTGGGGAGAGAGGCTACCGCGGGCAATTCTACGGTAAAGCTTGAACCCTTTTCTGGGGCACTTTCTACGCGAATGCTTCCGCCTAATTGCGAGATAATATGCAAGCAAGCGGCTAAGCCCATCCCCTTGAAATTCTCACCTTTGGTCGTGAAAAAAGATACCCAAATTTTGTCTTGCATCTCTTCGGGGATGCCTATGCCATCATCGCTTATTGTGGTTTTTACAAATCCAGCGGTTTCTGATGCTGTGGTTTCGATGGTGATATTTTTTGCGCCAGATTCTTTGGCGTTTTTCAGCAAGTTGCTAAAGGCGCGTACCAACTGTACACTATCGCCAAAAACGAGCGGAGCGGTGGGGGCAGGTTTAACGGTTAATGTGTCGGACTGCAATCCTGTTTGGTAGACGGAAGCAAGCCAAATATCCGAGAGCGTCACGGGGCGGGGGGCAGTTTCACGTGCGGGTCCAAGCAATGCTTCCTTTACTTCCATAATCAGCTTGGCAGAAGTATCCAGCATTTCCAAATCTTCTTTGAGAGATTCAATATCTAAAGTTGGTTGTTCTAAATCTTCTATCATACGCGTTGTGGTGATTGTCATTGGGAGGGCTTTATTGCCAATCCAATGAATGGCTTCAGTTGTTGCGCCAGAGAGTGCTTCATAGGTTTTTGTGCGGAGTAATTCAGCATGGGCACTTTCTAGTTGTTTGAGCAAATTGGCGTTATTGATAGCTATGGCAAGGTGGTCTGCCATTGTTTGCAGGGTTTTGATGTCATCATCGTTGAAGGCGTTGCCTTCTTCGCTTTGTACGGTGACTGCGCCAAGGCAGTTATAGCCTGTGCAGAGCGGGAGTGCCATTTCTGAGCGAGTGTTTGGCAAATGGGGGTTACGGAAGAAGGAATCTTCACCCTCAACATCAAGGGAGATGCGTGCAATACGTTCACGCGCTGCCATGCCAATCATGGAGTTGCCGCCTAGTTTTAGTCTGTGGTGGTCGGCAATCATTGCTTTGCCAGCTTCGCCATGCCCCGCGCGGAGAACGGCATATTCTTTGTTTTCGTCAATAAGAAAAACGCCAGCATAATAAAAATTATAGGCTTTGCAGATAATATCGACTGTTTTCGGGAGCAACTCGTCCAGATCTAGGATAGAGGCAACTCCGCGCCCGACTTCGTTTGCCGCATCGAGAAGACGCGCGCGACGTTGGGCTTGGTTGAGCAAAAATTGATTTTTTGCGTGTTGATGAGCGTTGTCTATGGCAATGGCAAGTTGGTCTGCCATAGCTTGTAGGGTCGTAATATCATCATTGCTAAACGCGGCTTCTTCTTCGCTCTGGACAGTGACTGCGCCCAAAACATGGGTGCCAACGGTGAGCGGAAGTGCCATCTCGGAGTGTGTGTTTGGTAAATGGGGATTGCTAAAGTGAATGGCTTCTTCGCCAACATCTAGTGCGATGCGGGCGTGCTGTGAGCTGATAGATGCGCCAATCATTGAGTTTCCACCTACTTTGAGCTTGTGGTTTTCTGCGAGCATGGCATCACCGGCTTTGCCGCGTCCCGCTTTTAGGACGGCGTATTCGTTTTCAGCATCCAGCAAGAAAACACCAGCGTAATAAAAATTGAATTCATCACAGATAATGTCTACAGTTTTTTGTAGCAATTCTTGCGGGTCAAGAATGGAGGCGATATTATTCGCCACGCGCACAGTTGCGCTGAGCAGGTTGGCTCGTCTTTCGTTTGAGGTCATTATTGTTCTCCGTGTTTCTTACGATTTTTTGTATATTTATCGTATTGCGTAAAACTTAATGAAAATCATTATGCAATACGTTTTACGCATCATGCCAGAATTTCATTAATTAAGTCGACTAATCCTTGTTCTCTTCCCTTTACAAAATAACTTCGTGCGCCGCGCTTGACAGCCTCTTTAGCAGTATCTACTTCGTCATAAGCCGTTAGTACGATGGCAATTAATTCGGGGTCTATTTCGCGTAGCTTTGTGAGCAAATCTAAACCTGCCGCATGTGCTGGCACCCCATCAAAATTAGGCATATTTAGGTCAAGCAGTGCTATATTGATGGGGGCATCGCTGGTATGTGCGGCTTCAAAGGTTTCTAAACCCTCCGTGCAATTTGAGGCAGTTTCAACTACAAAACCCTTGCGAAGTAAAGTTTTTTGCATACTGCGCCGTACAAGGGCTTCATCGTCTACAAGTAATAATTTGGGCATTCATTTCTCCTTCTAATAAATAGTTTTAAGCAATGTAGTTTACCAAGTTTCTTCGGTGGCGTGCTTTACAAAGAGTATACAGTTTTTGGTAGTGGTTCTAAAGCAAGTGATATTTTTTTCGTAGAAAGGGAGTTCAAAGTCTCCAGACTTTGGCTTTTTGCTAAAAACCCGAAATCAGGAGATTTCGGACTTCAAGCTATTACTTACTTAAAGATCACTATCCATTCTCCCCGTTCTCTTCAAGGGAACGGGTTCTTCTTGCGCCTTTATTTTTTTACTGGCAATAAAATCACAAAGGTTGCGCCTCCTCCCTTTTTGTTTTCTGCCCATATTTTGCCATTACTTTGGGTGACAATTTCCATACAGGCAGAGAGTCCTAGCCCCGTACCACCGTGGTCGCCTTTGGTGGTGAAGAATGAGACCCAGATTTTCTCTAGGATTTCAGGTGGGATGCCCGGTCCGTTATCGCTGACTTCGACCCGAACAAATCCCTGCTCATCGGCAGGACGCGCCGAAACGTGAATTTTGGCTTGGTCGCTCTTCCCTAACGCCTCCCAAGCGTTTTTTATGAGATTGATTAAAACGCGCTCTATCTGACGTTTATCCGCGTAGGCTTGTGGTACGTCTACAGGATAGGAGGAGGTGATAACCTCCTTGGGTAAACCCATCCCCGCTATGGTGGTGCTAAAAAGTACAGGGAGGTCGAAAACTTCTGCTGTTGAGATGCGCCCAGGACCAATCAAATCTTCTTTGATATTGAGGATAGTTTCGGCACTTTGTTTTACAATGTTAAGGTCTTCAAGAGTGGATTCGATGTCTACGATGAGGGGGAGGTTGTCGGCAGGGAGTTTGTTTAGCTCATCCACTGTTTGAGATAGGTCAACGCCTAAAGACGGAAGCAAGCCAAAGGCTTCGCGCATTACCGCTGAAAAAGGATGGGAATCTCGCTCGCTTATAGGCGAATCTAATAAAGTTTTGAAAATGGCAAAAAAGTTGAGCAAATCTTCTCGCACACGCACGGCACTGCCAGGGATTGGGGCGGCTTTGTTCCCGACCCAATGAATTGCCTCGCCCGTTGCGGTGGCGATGGCTTCGAAAGTTTTCGTGCGTAGTAGTTCTTGGTTGGCGTTTTCAAGGTCTATGAGTAAATGTGCGTTGCGGATGGCCACAGCTAGTTGATCTGCCATAGCTTGCAGGGCAGCAATATCGGTATGACTGAAGGCGTTTAGGTTCTCGCTTTGTACGGTAAGTGCGCCGAGTGTTTCATTTTTGGCAATGAGCGGAAGTGCCATTTCTGAGCGAGTTTCAGGGAGGTAGGGGTTTTTGAAATGCTTTTTCTCATCCCCAACATTTGCAGAAATCTTACCTTTTTTATGACGGATGGAGGTACTAATCATTGAGTTGCCGTCAAGGGGAAGTTTGTGCTTTTTTGCGACCATCCTATCGCCTGCCTCACCGTATCCGGCTTGCAGGATAGCCCACTCATTTGCATCATCTAAGAGGAAAATGCCAGCATAATAAAATTCGTATTCTTTGCAGATAATATCAACGGTGGTTTGAAGGAGTTCGTCTAAATCAAGAATTGATGTGATATTTCGCCCAACAGCGGCGGCGGCTTCTAATAGACGTTGATGCCGTTGCATATCGGCGATAACGAGCTTGTTTTGGGTGTTAAGAAATTGATTGTGGTCTGCCATTCTAGTGAGTTCGTGTACTTTTTTCTCAAGATGTTCGGCTAATTCTTCGTGATAGGCTTTCATGTAGCTATCTGGGTTTTGTACGTATTCTTTTTTTCCATTTAAATAGGCTTCTATTTCTTCTCTGAAATTATCTATATCTATGGGTTTGGTCATAAAGCCCACACAGCCAGCCACAAGGGCTTTCTCGCGTGCGCCAGAAGTAACATCGGCGGTGAGTGCGACCATAGGGGTGTTAGGTAGAGATATTTTAAGCCGCGTGGCAATTTCTCTACCGCTGAGGTCGGGGAGGTTGATATCGAGAAGAATTAAATCGGGGTTAGTATCTAAGGCTAAATCTATACCGTCTATGCCATTGCTGGCTTCAAGGAGGATATAGTCGCGCGCCAATAATCGCCGCACAAGTAGACGCGAATCATCGGTATCTTCTATATATAGTATTTTGGGGAGGGTTGTGGGGTCTATTGCAGTCATTTCTTCGGTGAATTATAACTGCTTTATGGCACAAATTGGGAGCGAAAGTTAAGAAGAGTATGCCAATGTTTTGTGGGGATAAGGAGTCCCCAAGGTTTATTGGGTGATTTCTCGTCCATTCCCCCTCTGTCCTACGGACAGCTCCCCCAAAATGGGGGAGAATTTCCCCTCTCCTGTTTTGGGAGAGGGACGACCTGAGCGTAGCGAAAGGTCAGGCGTTGTCTTGAGTTTATCGAAAGGGTGAGGGCGGGGTGTAGTATTCCCACGATTCGTTGGCACACTCAGTTAAGAAAAAAGCCCTATTTTCAAAAATAGGGCTTTACTTTTTATCTCTTCGGTTCAATCATAACTTTGCGGCGTGGGTCTTCGCCAATGCTATCGGTTTTCACGTTGGGGTTCTTTTCTAAAGTCATGTGAATAATACGGCGTTCGCTGGCGGGCATTGGCTCGAGGCTTTGCTTGCGCCCCGAACTAGCAACTTGTTTGGCTATCTTTTCTGCCATAGCTTTAAGTTGTTTTTCACGACGCTTACGGTGTCCTTCTACATCTATAGAAACGCGTACCCAGCGAGACATTTCTTTGCTTATAATTAGTGCGGCAATACGCTGAAATGCCTCTATTGTTTTTCCGCGTCTGCCAATGAGCACGCCTAAATCTTTTCCTTTTACATCTAAGTAAACCGATTTGCGTCCTTCGCGGTCGGGGTCATCGTAGCGGGCGGTAGCACTTGCTTCTAAGTGCATGAGTTCGAGCAAGGTGTTAACAATTTCTTCAGAGCGTTCTAGTAAAAGTTCTTCTTGGGATGGAATGACCGAATCGGCTCTTTGGGGGGAGGCAGATGTGCTTTTTTTAACGTTATCCTGCCCCAGGTCCGCGTTCGTTTCGGACGCGTTTTGGGCTGGCGCGCGTTGGTCATCTTCAGATTCAGCCTGGAGGGTGAGTCTAACGCGTACTTCACGTTGTCCCATACCCAAAAAGCCTTTTGCCCCTGAATCTAAAACATCCATTGAAACGTCCGCTGCGGTTAGTCCTAATTTTTCTAATCCATTTTGAAGGGCTTCTTCAACACTGGGTGCAGTTACTTCTATTGTGGTTTCTTTTGACATTTTTATCCCTTTTAATTGCAAGTCTTAAGTTCTAAAGGTCTGTATTTTGAACAAAGATAAGCTTTAATAAGAGAAGAGATAAAGCGCATCGATTTATATACAAAAAGACCTTTAAGGTTTTGTACTGAGTGGTTATTTCTTTCCTGGAATTAAGTTGCTCCAATTTGCACGTCCCATCATGGCGTATTGTGCAATGCCGAGCAAGTTGCTGACTATGAAGTAGAGAGCTAAACCTGAGGCAAAGGTCATGGCGAAATAGCCCATAAGGAAAGGCATATAGATAGCCATCATATTGCCCATTGCCGCACTTTGATCACCAGATGTTGGGGGTGGCGTCATCAGTTTTGATTGAATATAAGAGGTGATAACCACGACAACTGCTAAGGTGGGGAAAGCAAAACCCATAATAGCTATAGATTCTGGGCGACCTAAATCAAACCATAAGAAATGGCTATTAAGTGGGATGATTACCGCAACATCCAAGAAGGGATAGAGATTACGAGAAAGCTCAAGAAGCGAAAGAGGGGTCGCTGCTAGCGCGGTGATGATGGCGCGGTATAGCCCAATGATGATGGGAAATTGGATAACCGTTGGTAGACAGGAGCCAAAAGGGTTGATGCCGCGCTCTTTATATACACGCATTTGCTCACTAGCTAGTTTTTCTTTATCGCCTTTATATTTTTTTTGTATAGCCTGCCAATCTTTATCGTTTTGTAACTCCTGCATTTTTTGTGTGCCTTTTAGCTGTTGACCTGTAAGGGGCCAAGTGATGGCGCGAATGAGGATGGTGAAGAGGATAATGGCTATGCCGAAATTATGTCCAATATAGTCGTAAATAAAAAGCAACATATTGGTCATTGGGGTAATTAGATAGGTATCCCACATAGGGTCTCCTTAAAATTATTGATGTAGTAGAGAGAGCTAAGGTAAAGCGTTTTTAATAGAAGGCGTTTTTTATATGCTTAGGAGTGAGAATTATATAACTTGTACATTTAGATTATGTTTTACTTAATCAATATCATTCTAAATATACAAGTTGTTTTCTCCTAAGTCCTTAGCTATTTCTGTGCAATCTGCGAAAATCGATGTGTTAAATTATTTTTCAGGAGTGAATGACCACACCTGTTTTCCGTCAACGTCGAGAGCAATAAGGGCTATATTGCTTTCATTTTCCATTAGCGCAAAGAAAGTTAGATCACCACTCTCTACGGGGTTTGTATATAGTTTTCCGTCAATTCTTTGTTGCCAATCTATGCCACCTTCTTTGTCGAAGGCGTAAACAGTACCCGTTTCTGTACCTATGAGGATGTGCTCATCTGTAACCAAGGGAGTCCCAGTAACGGGACCATCACTCAAAACAGGTGCCCAGAGTTGAGTGCCATCTTCTGTATCAAAGCCATAGAAATAGCCTTCGAGGTCGCCAACGTAGAGGGCACCATCTTGAATGATCGCTGTATCCCAAACCCAGCCTTCGAGCGGTGTAGCCCAGAGAATTGCTTGGGTCTCTGCGTCTATGGCGGTCATTGTCGCATCAAGTGTGCCAATATAAAGTGCGCCATTTTCGTCTAAGGTGGCTTTCCCGGGGATTGCGCCATTAAGACCGACATCCCAGACTACTTCTTTAGTTTCTTTGTTAAAGCCGTAAAGATGGTGGTCAAGTGAGGTGATGTAGAGATATTCTCCATCACTTTCAGGTTGCGCCCATAGTGCGTTATCGCTGATGTGTTTTGCCCAAAGAAAACTGCCGTTTAGGTCGAGGGCATAAAGTTTGCCATCAGAATTAGGGGCGTAGATGATTTCATCTACAACAAGAGGGCTGGCAATCCAAGTGTCTTTAGCGTCACTAAAAGTCCAATTTAGGCGACCGTTCTCAGCGTTTACTGAAGTTAGGCTGTGATTTGAACCTGCGCTGGCAAGAATGAGCTGATTGTCTTCGGTAAGGATGGGGTCGGCGTAATAGGCTTCTTTAGAATCTGCTTTTTCAGCAGGGTATTGCCAAATAATACTACCATTCTTCGCTTGGAGAGCGTAAACGAATCTGCCATTAGCAAGGTAGACTGTTTCATCTGTTGCGCTTAGTCCGGGCCAAGAATTAGAGTTCATTGCGGCGGCAGAGCATCCGCTTAAAAGCGTGAAGATAAGCACTGCGGCGGTTAGGATAAAGATTTTTTTTGTTTTCATAATTTTAGATAGTGGCTAGTTGAATAATTCTAGGGGATTGCAGGGTTTTGTGTTGCGAGCATTATGGTACAGGGTCAACACCGCCTTCATTAAAGGGGTTACAGCGTAGTACGCGCCAAGTTGCCATTACTGAGCCTTTTAAAACACCGTACTTATAGATTGCCTGATAGCCATAGTGTGAACAAGACGGGTAAAAGCGGCAAGAGCCAGCGGGTAGGGTGCGTGAAAAGGTATTCTGGTAAAGGCGGATAGCTCCTAAAAGTATTATGCGGGGGATATTGAAGAAAGTGCGTGGCATATCACGTACTTTAGGTTCGTTTGGGTACTCGGTAGGAAGGTGAAATTCGTTATTCATAATAAATTGGCGCGTTCTAAAAGTTGTTGTAACGCGTCACGAACTAAAGGCATTTTTACTTGGATAATTGGTTTACGGGCGATAAGCATTATGTCGTACCCTGAGCGTGTTTGCGGATATAAATCTCTCGCGGCTGCTCGCAGCAGACGTTTGGCTCGGTTTCGCTTAACGGCGTTTCCTACGCTTTTGCCCGCTGTGACACCGACACGTGTGATTGGTTCTTGGTTTTTTATCTCTATCAACACCAAGAGCGGGTGAGCATAAGATTTTCCCTTATGCCGCACCCGCTTGAAATCAATTGAACGAGTTAGACGAAACTTTCGTTGCACTCGTACTCCCAAATATGCTTTTTATTCGATTTGCTAGACCAGCAAGATGGTCTAGCAAATATATTTACCAACGTGTCTTCTTGACGTGATTATTGGCTGTTGGAGCCAAGCTATAACGCCCTTTTGCACGACGACGTTTAAGCACGTTGCGACCGCCTTTGGTTTTCATGCGTTGGCGAAAGCCATGCACACGAACTCGGCGGCGTTTTTTGGGTTGGTATGTTCTTTTTGTTGACATAAAATTTTCCTCGCAGGTTGTATAGAATAACAGCAAAACTTAAATAATTCTCTAGCTAGAGAACTAACACGGCATTATACCTTAAGGGTTTTGTTTCGGCAAACGAATTTTGGGGTGTTTTTTGAAAAAAAGGTTTATTTTTTAT
>CAZAWS010000032.1:0-11353 GCA_964488755.1 uncultured Anaerolineaceae bacterium
CAAAATACTAATCTTCTCGTTTTTCAAAAAGACCCGACAGGTTTAAAAACCTGTCAGGTCTCTGATTTACCAAATACTGATGTGTTGCTTCCTAGCCCCTACCCCCCAAAAACATCGTTCAGCCAATCCATAAGTCCACGTTCCTGAGGCTTAACTTCAGTATCAAGGGTTTCAGCTAAACGCTCAAATAATTCCCGTTGTTCATCATCCAGCCGTTTGGGGATTTTTACATTAACAACCACCAATTGGTCGCCGCGCCCACTTCGGCGCAGACGTGGCACCCCACGCGCACGTAGCTTAAAGGTCTTCCCCGGTTGCGTTCCGGCAGGAATTTCGAGCGTTTCGCTCCCATCTACAGTGGGGACTTCAATATCCGCGCCTAAAGTAGCTTGGGCTATATTTATATCAAGTTTGAGCAAAATATCGTCATCATTGCGCTCAAAGAATTTATGGTCCTTCACGTTTAGCACTAAATAAAGATTACCACGCGGTCCCCCGTTGGCACCGGGTTGCCCCTCTCCGCCTAAACGGATTTGAGTTCCTTTTTCTACACCAGCAGGGATTTTGACTTTCTTCTTAATGGTCTTACGTTCTAAACCATTTCCATGACAGATATTGCAATGATTTTCAATGCTTTTTCCGCGCCCGTTACAGTGCGGGCAGGTGGTAGTTTGTACTACCTGCCCTAAAATCGTTTGGCGGACTTGGCGAACTTCACCTTGTCCATTACAAGTGCTACAGGTGTTAACAGGTGTGCCGGGTTCCGCACCATTGCCTCCACAACGAGAGCAAACTTCATCACGCGCGAATTCGATGTCTTTCTCCACGCCGAAAACAGCTTCGTCAAATTCCAATTTGATTTCTTTCTGTAAATCACGTCCACGGCGGGGAGTATTACGCGAGCGTCCGCCGCCCATCCCGCCGAATCCAAAGGAATTAAATAATCCTTCAAAAAGGTCACTGAAATCACCAGTGAAATCAGTGTTCATGCCACCCATATTCCCCATACCGGCATGACCGAAGCGATCATATTTGGCACGTTTCTGTTGATCAGAAAGAACTCCGTAGGCTTCGTTGATTTCTTTGAATTTATCTTCGGCGTTGGCTTCTTTGCTCACATCTGGGTGATATTGACGCGCCAAACGCCGAAAAGCGGACTTCACATCGCTCTCGGAGGCATTTTTTTGAACGCCAAGGACTTCGTAATAATCTCTTTTGCTCATAACAACTCAGTTTTCAGTGTTCAGTAATCAGTTTTCAGTGATTTATGCTAACTACTGATTACCGATTACTGAACACCGATTATCGCCTCTATTCTTCCGTTACTTCGCCTTCAACTACATCATCGTCATCTTCTACGGGAGCCTCTTCTTCGGAAGACACATCTTCCCCCTCAGCGGGTGTGGCTGGCTCTTCATAAACACTTGCGCCAATTTTTTGCACAATCTCGGTGAGTGCGTCTGTGGCTTTTTTGATTTCTTCTAGATCGTCGCCATCTTGCACCTTGCGAACTTCGGCTACGGCTTCTTCGACTTCTGTTTTTATTTCGTCTGGAAGTTTATCTTCCAAATCTTTGATGGCTTTTTCTGCGCCATAAGCGGTATTATCTGCCAAGTTTTTGACTTCAATTAACTCTTTGCGTTTGGCATCTTCGTCCGCGTGTTCTTCAGCATCTTTACGCATTGCCTCAACTTCTTCGTCCGAAAGACCCGATGAGGCAGTAATCGTAATATCTTGACTTCGTCCAGTCGCTTTATCAGATGCAGAAACTTTGATGATGCCATTGGCATTAATATCAAAAGTAACTTCAATCTGTGGAACGCCGCGCGCGGCGGGCGGGATACCGTCTAAAGTAAAATTGCCCAGCGTTTTATTATCGTTTGCCATCGGGCGTTCACCTTGCAAAACATGAATTTCAACTTGGGGCTGATTATCGCTGGCAGTAGAGAAAATTTGGCTCTTGCGAGTCGGGATGGTGGTATTGCGTTCAATTAATTGCGTTGCCACGCCGCCCAAAGTTTCAATAGAAAGTGAAAGAGGTGTCACATCGAGAAGCAAAACATCTTTCACATCTCCACCCAAAACGCCACCTTGAATTGCCGCACCAATCGCCACAACCTCATCAGGATTTACGCCCTTATGCGGGTTTTTACCAAAGAATGCTTTCACACGCTCTTGCACAGCGGGCATACGCGTCATCCCACCGACCATCACGATTTCGTTGATTTCGCTTGCTTTCAAATCGGCATCAGACAAGGCTTGGCGAACGGGAGCCATTGTGCGGTCTACCAAATCGGCAGTGAGTTGCTCGAGCTTGGCGCGGGTCATGGTTAATACTAAATGTTTAGGACCAGAAGCATCTGCCGTGATATAGGGCAAATTGATTTCAGTCTGCATCATGGTTGAAAGTTCAATTTTTGTTTTCTCTGCCGATTCTTTCAAGCGTTGCAGTGCCTGACGGTCTTTTCTCAGATCAATACCATTATCTTTTTGGAACTCATCGGCAAAATAATCCATAATAATTTGATCGAAATCATCACCGCCAAGGAAGGTGTCCCCACTGGTGGAGCGAACTTGGAAAACACCATCGCCCACTTCAAGAACAGAAACGTCAAAAGTTCCGCCCCCTAAATCATAAACAATAATAATTTCATTATCTTTTTTATCTAAACCATAAGCCAAAGAAGATGCAGTCGGCTCATTGATAATACGCAAAACTTCAAGACCTGCAATTTTGCCGGCATCTTTGGTCGCATTGCGTTGCGCATCGTTGAAATAAGCGGGGACGGTAATCACAGCCTGCGTCACAGTTTCACCGAGATATGCCTCAGCATCGGCTTTGATTTTTGCCAAAATCATGGCAGAAATTTCAGGGGCTGAATAATCTTTACCGTCTAATTTTACGCGCACATCACCATTTGATGCCCCAGAAACAGTATAGGGAACACGGTCAATAATCCCCTGCACTTCTTTATCATTAAATTTA
Source organism: uncultured Anaerolineaceae bacterium (assembly GCA_964488755.1). GTDB lineage: Bacteria > Chloroflexota > Anaerolineae > Anaerolineales > Villigracilaceae > Desulfolinea. The sequence goes on from CAZAWS010000032.1 coordinate 2,987, forward strand.
TTCCCCATAAAACGTTTAATTGAATAAATCGTATTATCGGGGTTAATTACTGCTTGGTTACGCGCAACACGCCCCACCAAACGCTCCCCATTTTTATTTACTGCTACAACCGAGGGCACTAGTCGTTCACCTTCAGATGAAGGGATAATAACTGGCTCACCACCATCCATAACCGCTACAGCTGAATTTGTTGTTCCGAGATCAATACCAATAATTTTACTCATAATTCCGTTCTCCTATTTAATGTCAGTTCCTGAGCGGAAGGCGACAGTCTTTGAGCCTGTAGGCGAAGGACGGTTAACCGCTCTTCGTCTGCGACTTCGCTTTGCTACGTCTCCGCTCAGAGACTGTATATTTCTTACGCCGCCACTCTCACCATCGCGGGGCGAATAACGCGCTCACCGAGCAAATACCCTTCTTGCAAAACTTCTGCCACTTGCCCACTTTCATATTCATCACTTTCAACTTCGCCAATCGCCTCGTGAAAGTTCGGGTCAAACTCTTCCCCCATAGCTTCAATACGAGTTATATTTTCGGCTTCTAAAACGCCTTCCAATTTTCGATAAATCAGTTGGATGCCCTCCACCCACGGGTCTTCAGGTGCATTTTGCAAAGCGCGCAACATATCGTCCATCACGGGCAAAAATCGCTTGATAATATCGCCCTTCATATCATGGCGTTCTTGCACACGGTTTCGCTCAATGCGTTTTTTATAATTCGCAAAATCGGCTCTAGCGCGCAAAATATCATTCTCTTTTTCAGCCAAAGCAACTTGCACGCTCTCAAATTCATCCGCTGAAACCATTTCTGCTTCTTCGATAATAGCATCAGCAACAGCGTCAGAGACGATTTCTTCTACTGCGTCAGCAACGTTTTCTTTTTTGGATTTTTTCTTCTTTTTTGCCATTTTTATAAGACCTCAAACATTAGACTTCTGTTTTCTTTTGATGGATGCTCCGCGACGCGCGCGTTTTAGGCTTGGTGCCCTAAATCGGCGTTTGTGTGGCGTGAACGTTTTTTCCCTTGTAGTAAAGGCCTTAGCCCTTATTTAGCACATAAATAACCGCTAAAGCGGTTACTACAAAGGGAGAACGACAAAGCAAATGTTGACCGAAGGCACGCAAGCTAAAAACTTGCGTTACGATTCACTCATCACCAAACCACTCAGCAAATCCGACATATAGCGCACAGTGGGGACAGTGCGGGCGTAAGGCATTCGCATGGGGCCCAACACGCCGAGCGTGCCAGCGACCTGACCGGGAATGCCGTAGCGAGAAAGCACTAACGAACAGTCTTTCAAGCCCTCATCGTTGCCCAACAAAACCTGCACGCCGCCAATACTGGGGTTGATAGCACTGCTGGAGAGCATATCTTCGAGTTCTTCGCGTTCGTCAAAAAAACGGAGGGCGCGCTTGCCCTCATCAGATTTAGCGAAAGATGGCTCGGACAGGATATTTTCCATGCCGTCCATATATATTTCGCCAGAAAAGCCTGTTTTTCTCTTTTTCATCTCGTCTTGAATAAGTAGAAAAATATCTTTTTCTAGCAAATCGGCGGGACGGCGTAGAGAGAAAAGAACATCTATAGACAGAGAGTATAATTTTTGGTTAAGACGCTCGGCAACTTGACTAAGTTTTTCTTGCAAAACAGGCTCTGCCAACATCAGAATTTGCTGGGCGACATCGCCGCCATCAAAAACCAACACCATCAAAATTTGCCGTCCTTGCGTGGAAATAAGCTCTACATGCTTAAAAAGCACTTGCTCATTTCTCGGTGCAGTGACTAGCGAAACCGCCTGCGTCTGATGCGCCAAAACGGATGCGGCAAGGGTCATCCACTCATCGGTATTCGTGCGCATTTGCGCAAATTGATGAGAGATTGTTCGTTGTACCGCGTTTGGCAGGTCAGCGTTTTTCATCACCTGGCGGATGAAATAACGGTATCCAGCCTCGGTCGGGATTCGTCCCGTTCGCGTGCGTAAATATCCCATTTCTGTGAGGGCACGCATCTCGTTGCGAACAGTAGCAGAGCTAACATCCAATTTATATTTTTTAACGAGCGATTTTGAACCAACTGCTTGTCCGCTATCTATATATTCTCGGACAACCAATATAAGAATTGTTTTTTGACGTTCGGTCAGTTTTTTCATATTAATAATGGTGTTTAGCACCTTTTCTTTCGGGGTGCTAAAGCACTAAAAAGCGATGATACCATGCGTAAAAATGAGGGTCAAATAAGAAGTTCGTTAACAGAAAAAGCCGCCAATTTTGGCGGCTTTTGAAAATATCTATTCTGTACCTTTTATGGAATCGGTCGCCATACAGGGTCATAATCATTTGCGGGGTCTGAGGTCAATCGTATCCGAGAAACTCCTGCGGAGGTCATTATGAAAACATCTCTGTTCCCATCTTCTTTTCCTTCAAATGCAATCTGATATCCATCTTCTGAATAATCTATATTTTGCACAGGAAGCGGCTCTGCGCCTACGTCTATACCTGCTTTACCACGATTTTCATATAGAATACTCATCAACCAAACACGCGCTGGAGCACTGGCGGCACTTTGATTATAGAGAATAACCTTTCCATCTGGCGACCAAACTGGGTTCATATCCCAAAGTTCATAGCCACTTTGCGTGAGCTGCTCTTGCACTTCCCCTTTGTCTGTCATTGTCCAAATTTGATAAGAGCCATAACGTCTAATTGCATAAGCAATTTGATTCCCAAATGGAGACCAAGCTGGCTGGCGTGCATATTCTGTGTTGCTTTTGTTGGTTTCTGTCAATCGCTGGAGAGAATTATCATCTAAATGAATTGCATAGATTTGCATATAGCCATCTCGCATAGAGGTAAAAGCAATTCGCTTGCCGTCTGGTGACCATGCTGGCTCAAAATCACCGCCGGGAACGGAAGGAAGTTGTAGCAAGTTTGTGCCATCGGCATTAACGATATAGAGGCTAGAGCCGGTGAGAACATCTTGGTCTGCTTCACAGGGGGAAACAAAGACAATTTGCTCCCCATCGGGGGACCAATCTGGCTGACATGCCCCAGCAGATAAATTGGTAATTGGATGTTCGTCACTACCATCACTGTTAATTAGGTAAATTTGAGATGCTCCCGTACGGTCAGACACAAAAGCAAGCTGTCCTGTACCGCCGCCAAACGGTGTCGGAGCAGGCACAGGCGTATCTGTCGGCAATTGCGTCATCGTAGGCTCAGCGGGAGCTGTGGCGGTTGGTTCCAATGTTGGTGTTTCTGTCTCAGCTATCATTTCTTCTACAGACTCTTCTGTTTCGACTATGACAGGAGCTATTTCTTCTGTGGCAACTGCCGTAGGCATAGGGGTAGAAACAAGCCCAAAGCCAGCAAGTGCATCTAAAATTTGAGGGGAAAAGACCATAAGTGCAAGAAAGCCCCCCGCAATAAAAATCATCCACAATAAGAAGCGAATGAATTTTGACCGTTTTTTGCGCCGTTTTTGACGAGGTGTCTCTGACGTCGTGGGCACTGATGCAGGTTGAGATGGAAGTGGAAGCCCGATCGGCGATGAAATCTTTTCGTCTACATTGGCTTCCCCCTCTACATTTTCTTCATTTTCAGCTACAACTAAAGGTGCCGAAGGGGAAGGCGAAACAGAAAAATCATCTTCAACTAATTTTTGTGTTTTAGCACTAGAAGAAAGTAATGCTCTTCTGAACTCTTCAGCCGTCTGAAAGCGATCATCGGCATCTACATGCATGGCTTTTTCAACTGCATTAGCCAAACGACGCGACACTTTTGGATTACGCTTACGAACAGGCGTTAACTCTGCATTTTCCATCGCACGCGCTAAGCCATCCTCTGGAATTACCCCCGTTAACGCGGCATAAAGCGTTGCCCCTAAAGAATATATATCTGTGCGTGGGTCAGTACGTGCCGTACCGTATTGTTCAGGCGGAGAGTAACCGGGCGTCATTGCACGCGCCCCAGTTGTTGTTACTTCACTGCCCTGAACAACTTTTGCCAAGCCAAAATCCACGAGAAAAACTTCGCCATCTGGAGTGATTTTCACATTCCCCGGCTTTACGTCTCGATGTAAAATAACCGGATTCCGAGAGTGAAGATAAGTCAATGCCTTACACATCGCCGCACCAATCAAAATCACTTCTTCCGCAGGAAGATTGCTAGTGCGCTCCATGCGCTGACGAAGATCTTCCCCCTCAATATAATCCATTACAAGGTATTGCCCTTGGTCGCCAATGACAAAGTGATCGGTAACACGCGTCAAATTCTGTTGACGCAAATTTGCCAATATAACGGCTTCCAGCCTAAATTGACGAGCGTACTCATCGGTAGTAAAAAGGTTTTCCTTAACAGCAACATCTACGCCAAGATTTTCATCCACAGCGCGATAAACAGATCCCATCCCCCCCTGCCCTAAAATTTCTATAATCCGATAACGGTTACGAAGAAGTGCTCCGCGTTCAAGCGTCATTGAGAAAAAGCTCCATGAAAATTAATATCTTTCGATTATAACAGAGGGCGGCTCTGCTCATTAGGCGAATTCGCCAATTTTGTCTTAACGAAAATGAAAGGTGCTCCGCCAGAAACCCAAAAACCAACCAAACTATAACGCAAAAAACGAAAAACATAAGCTAGAAAATTCTCCCCTGAAGGGAAAATGACTTTCAACCCGATATAAAATATAAGCAAGCCCACCAACCCAAGCAGATAGCGTAAAAAACGTTCTTTAGGTGTACCCGCTGCTGAAAAACCACCCTTTTCTTCTACAAATGCGACTCCGGCAAAAAGCCCAAAAAGTGTTGCCGATGAGGTGATTAATCCCGCAATAGCATAGGGATGAAGTGCCTCGTCACCCGCGCGTTTTGCGGCTTGCTCCCACGCAACAGGCAGAGTCCAGTCCCTAAACATCCACGCCACGAAAACACCGAGAAAAAGCATGGTCAGTGAGCCTAAGAACGCTACCCCAATTTGCTTTGCAAGCGTTTGCTTTTTTGCCCACCCCGCAACGGGATTCCAAGCACGGTTGACAGCCACAAGCAAAAGGAAGCCAAGAATTAATCCAAGCACCGTATCAACGGGATAATGCACAGCCAAATAAGTACGGGAAAGACTGATGCCAAGAATAACGATTGTGGTAAGTGCCCAAACCCACCTCTTACGAAAATAAGTACCGACCATTCCCCAAACCGAAATCGCATTTTGAGCATGACCAGAAGGAATTCCAAAAGATGCCTCTGCGGCATAGGCTTTCACTTCTGTATTCACCCAATAAGGACGTGGAGAATGAAACATAAACTTGAAAATGGTATTCATGCCCGAAGAAAGGAGCATCATCACCCCAACGCGCAATCCTAGAGCCGAATCTAAAGACCAATAAATAACGGGCAATGCGAGGATATAAAAATCTTCTGTGCCTAAAAAGCTAAAAAACGCCATAATCGGATGTAGCCATTCGCCAAGGCTTTGGAATGCGAAGATGACGTTAATGCCACCAAATAAATCAATCATTTTTTTCTCCTTTGGAATAATCGTTCCCCTAGTACGCAACGGGTAAATAATACCACCGCTGAGGACAGCGGCTAGAGTAGAGGGGCTGTACATTTGTGGAAAAACAGGGAGGAAAACTCCTTTTTCCGAAGTCGGGAGACTTCGGACTCTGTTCGTTCATCCTTTTTACATTATCTACAATTGCGATTACCATCACAAACAGGTTCAGGGAGCGGACACTGGAGTGTGCTCTCAGGCTCACGTTTATAAATGATTTCCTGCGTATCATCCAATAAAACAACCATATAAGCATCCACATAAGGGAAAAGATAGCCTGCGGTTGGATGTTGGCACCCAACTAAAATTATATCAACACCATTTGGAAAATATATAGGCGTTTCTGCAAGTGGAAGAATTGCGCCCGTTTGCCCAAATTGCCCAATCATAGTGAAGGTTAGGCGGGGAAAATCTTTATATTCAAAGGCATCTTTTCCTTTTGAGTGTTCACCTGAGCCAATGCCATAAAAACGTGGATAAAGACTACGCCCAACCAATACCCTTGCGTTGGGGTCTTCTAAAAATTTGCTAAATTCTTCTGTTGATATGCCACTTTCGTCAAGATATTTGCCTTCTAAAATTTCTTGTTGGATTTGCGCCGAAGCTGATTTTGCATAACGCGGTGAAGGGACTTGGTCTAAAATTGTGATACTCGAGACGAAGAGAAAAAAAGGTAGTATAAAAAGAACCCCTTTTTTATATGAAAAGATACTTTTTTCAACAGGTATTTTTCTGGCGATATTTTTTATATCTACGCCTAAAGCAGTTGCCATAAAAATTATAATTTCTACTATGCCTAGTGCATAATACAGAAGAATAACCCAATCTACGGGTACAAGATAACGCCCGCCAGAAGTGCGCGCAAAAGCATTTGAGAGATGATAAGTAAGAAAAACGAGAAGCGGAATGAGACTGGCTACGTGCCATTTTCTCCACGCGGTAGTCAATCCCAAGGCAAGGAGGAGCAGATTCCACAATAGGAGTATTTTTGCGCTAAGATTTATTTGTGTGTCAACTTTCCCCCAATAGGGGAAAATATCATTGATGGTGTGCTTTAGGTCATGAAATTCGAGCGAAGTTGGCAAAATATAGACGCTGGTGACGATATTGTGAAAAAAGTGGCTGGGAATAAAAAGAAGAGGCGAGGTAAAGGTCTCTTTTCGGGGACGCGGGGTAAGGGTGGATGATTCTCGTCGCACAGGATGTTGATTTATGGCACTCACGCCTAAATTCACGCGCGAGGCGGGCAATTCATCCACATCCAAAGAATAGCGGGTACGGATGACTTCTGTAATGATGTCCAAGAAGAAAAGAGGCTTATCGGCTACTTTTTGACTGCGCCACATCCATGGGGAAATAGTGACAAAAAAGGCGAGGAAAAAGACAAAGGTCGCTTGAATGAGCTTTTTCCAATCTAATTTTTCTTTCAAAAAAAAGAAAAAAATGGCAAGCGGGAAAAAAAATAGGATATTGGTGCGGAGCATAATGCCCAAGCCCAGCGCACCACCTGCGAGGATTAGGGGCGATTTATTATCCCCTCCATTTTTTTGCCAACGAATAAACCAGAGCGTAAATAGGGCGAGCGTGATGGCGGTGGCAAACTCTGTGAGCATATATTTTGAATGAACGGAAAGAATCCAAGTGCTAGAGGCGATGGTGTTGAGGGTCTTGAAAATGACGAGTATTGCAACAAAGATGCCCGCAATGCGACTGTGTAATTCTTTGCCGATGAGGTAGAGAATGGGGACTAGGGAAGCAAAAACTGCTGTTTGTAACGCAACTACGCTGAGATAATTTTGCCCCACCGCGAGATGCAGAAAAGCGAGAAAGGCAGATAATAAAGGGCGATTATAGAAAGCGCCATTAAAAAGCCCCTGACCGATTAGGGAGAATTGACCGCCTATATCGAAGGCGGCGGGATCGGCGTAGGGAGAGAGTTCGCTGTTGGGCGGGTAAGGTCCGGGGGCAAAAAAATTACGTGGAAGTGGCTCGTTAATCCAAAGAAGTGCCGTTATAAGCCACAAGGATAGGAAGATAAATAGGTCTTGATATTTGTGAAAAAATGCGAGGGTTGAATGTAGTTTGACTCTGGTGGTTCTGCGCAATGAAAAATAAAAGAAGAGAATGATGATAAGTGTGGCTGTAAAAATCTGCCCGTTGAGCAAAGGGACACCGGCTTCGTTCCAGAAGCGATCATCGGGCGTGATGCCAAATTTCGAGAAAGTGATAAATGCCCATATTAGAAGAAATAGAGAAAAGATTATGGCTAAAGGGCGCAAGTTTTGAATTCCTTCGTTATCTGAAAAACTGAATTGCTTGATGCGTGGCGTAATAACAAAAAGAATCGTTTGTAAATAGATAAGCGCAAACCAGATAATTGTAGGGAGCAGGCGTTCAAAATATCCCGCGTAAGAGGCTAAGCGGTAATCTGGTACTAAAAAGGCAAAAATCACGAAAAAAGCCCCTGCTATATTTAGCGCAAAAAGAAGCAAAAACGGGATTTTGTGCTGCGATAAGCGCGCTTTTATTTTTTCAATTTCTTGTGTTTTTTTCCAAGTGTATAAAGCTAAAAATAAAAAAAAGAGTGCTATGAGAAAATTGCCCAAGACCAAAATAAGGCGTTGAGCAGAATATCCAAAAAGAAAACCTTGCCCCGATTCTGAGGGTAATTGGATAATAAAGAATGTCGCGACCATGCCTTCTAAGAAGGCGATTAAAAAATATATGAAGGTTATGTGTTTTAGAGAAAATTTTGTCATTTTATTTCAAATCGCATTCTTTGTTTGAAATTTCTGTGTGTTTAACCGCTAATCTTCGCTAA
>CAZAWS010000033.1:0-8769 GCA_964488755.1 uncultured Anaerolineaceae bacterium
GGCAAAGAAGAATGGCGGATTGAGGAGATTGCTTAAGCCCTTATGCTTGTTATTAGACTCTATCGGGAACAAGATTCTCAATCGCAAATCCTCGCAAATCTTCGCTAAAAAATTAGTGGCGGTTAAAAACCCTACGGATTTCGAGTCGGTTTTTAATTCCGATAGAGTCCAAAGAAGATCAACGAGAAGGTCGACATTTTGAAACTTGGACAGGGGCCTCTCAATGAGCAAGAAGAAATAGTTTGAAAATCGCCAAGACGCAAAGTTTTAAAAGTTTCCTCTTTGCAATTCTGCGCCTTTTGGCAAAGGAAACTTTATGTGAGATTTCCTTGGGTTTTGTCAAAACCTAAAGAAATTATTCTCTTCTTCATGTTAAAAAACAGTCTCAAATCCGCCCTAACCAGTGCAACGCTAATTTTAAAACTCATCATCCCGCTTTATATCTTCGCCGATATTTTGCTCTATTTCGACCTGCTCAACTACATCAGTTTTCTTTTTGAGCCATTTACCTCCTTTTTACACCTTCCCCCAGAAACAGCCATCGCCTTAGCAAGCGGGATGCTCATCAATATCTACGCCGCCATCGCCTTTGCCGCGCCACTGGGGCTAACGCCCTATCAGTGGACAATCCTTGCTGTTTTTCTTGGCATTTGCCATAGCCTCATCGCCGAGAGCCTAATCATGAAAAAATTAGGCATTCCCTATCTATACTCTATCGCACTACGTGGCACAATGGCATTTCTCACCGTTTTGCCCGTCATATATATTCCACAATCCTTTTTTGGCACAGAAATAATTCAAACTTCGCAGACTACACCCCATTACGAAAGCGTCATTCAAATGCTTCTTGCCTCTACGCAAAAAGCCACGCTTCTCTCCATAAAAATTATTCTCCTTATTTCACTCATCATTTTCTTCATGGATTGGCTAAAATCCACCAAGTTTATGCAAAAATACACTCAAAAGGTAAATACCTCCTTTTCCATCTTAGTCGGGCAACTACTCGGAATCACCTATGGCGCAGGCATTTTAATTAGCGAAGCCAAAAGCGGCAACCTCAACAAGCAGGAAATCATCTTCATCGCAACCTTTTTGATGATCTCCCACTCCGTGTTAGAAGATACGCTCCTCTTTGTCATCTTCGGCGCAAATTATTGGGTTATTGTAGGTGCGCGCTTGCTGATGGCTTTCCTCGTTAGCTTCATCCTATTGCGGATGATGAAACTATTCCCCTCCTTGGGGATGAAGAAAGAGCAACGCGCGTGACCTTTGGCTTGCTTCCCATCAAATAGCGCAAGATGTGAAAAAAAGCATTTCAGCCCCTAATAAGCCTCTTCCTAAAGTCGGCTGGTTTCAGTCTCGGGCACTTCCTCATACTAATATCAAAAAAATAGCAAATAGACTCTGTTTTATAGAGTATAATCTTCTCACTATACTTAAAAAACTGGAGGTAAGTTTATTATGGCAAGTGTAACCTATGCAAACGTCTCAAAAAAATTTGGTGACGTGATTGCTGTGAACAATATAAGTTTCGAGGTCGCCGACAAGGAATTTCTTGTGCTGGTTGGTCCTTCTGGTTGTGGTAAGACCACAGCCTTGCGCCTTTTAGCTGGGCTTGAAGAAATCACGAGTGGTGATATTTCTATTGCCGATCGTGTAGTAAATGACGTTGCGCCCAAAGATCGCGATATTGCGATGGTATTCCAATCTTACGCACTATACCCTCATCTTACTGTTTACGATAATCTTGCCTTCGGCTTGAAATTACGTAAAACCCCTAAAGCTGAGATAAAAACGCGCGTAAACGAAGCGGCTGGCATTCTTGGCATTACAGATCTGCTAGAGCGTAAGCCTCGCCAACTTTCGGGCGGGCAACGTCAGCGTGTGGCAGTAGGACGTGCAATCGTTCGTGACCCCAAGGTTTTCCTTTTTGATGAACCCCTTTCTAACTTAGATGCAAAATTGCGCGTTCAAATGCGCGCGGAAATCAGCAAATTGCATCTGAAATTGCAAACTACCTTTGTTTACGTCACCCACGACCAAGTTGAAGCGATGACGATGGCAACTCGTATTGCAGTGATCAATAAAGGTGTTTTACAGCAAATAGATTCCCCACAAGTGCTTTATGATACGCCCGTCAATCGCTTTGTTGCTGGTTTCATTGGCTCGCCTTCGATGAACTTTTTCCCTTCTAAATTGCGTAAAGATAATGGAAAAATTTATGTTGGGGGTGAGAAATTTTCTGTGCCAATCCCTGATGATCGCGCTGAGGTTTATGAGGCTTATTTGGGTAAAGATATTATTTTTGGTATCCGCCCAGAGAATATCCACAACCCCGATTATGTTCCGCCAAATATCCATATTGAATATGCAACCGCAAAGGTAGATGTAACAGAGCTAATGGGAAACGAGATTTTCTTGCACCTTCTTCTTGGCAAGAATAATTTTGTGGCTCGTGTTGATCCACGCTCAAAATATACTGTTGGTGAAACGATTCAAGTTGCCTTTGATATGCAAAATTTCCACATCTTTGATGCAGAAACAGAGTTGGCAATAAAATAAAAAGAAAAATATAAAAAAGAAACCCCCGCTCATTTTTTGTTGAGCGGGGGTTTCTTTTAATTTTTTCGGCAGGGAGAAAATATTCACGCTGAAAAGATGGTCGTTGATGGCACGCAAGTTGAGGGTACGCGCGTGTCGGTTTTTCATCCCACAAAAACATATTATAAATCATGAAAAAAATCGAACTTCTTTCACCTGCTGGCTCAGTCAAAAACATGAAATATGCCTTTGCTTATGGGGCAGATGCGGTCTATGCGGGACAGCCGCGTTATAGTTTGCGAGTTAGAAAAAATGAATTTAACCATTTAGAAAAAATGGCTGAGGCTATTTCTATAGCCCATGCACAAAATAAAAAGTTTCTGGTTGCTAGTAATATCGCGGCACATAATAATAAGGTGCGAACGTATCTCCGTGATATGGAGGCTGTTATTGCGATGAAGCCAGATGCTTTGATTATGTCTGACCCCGGGCTGATTATGATGGTGCGAGAGAAATGGTCGGATATGCCTATTCATTTGTCTGTGCAAGCCAATGCGGTGAATTGGGCTACGGTGAAATTTTGGGAGAAGCAAGGCTTGACACGCGTGATTCTGTCACGGGAATTGTCGTTAGATGAGGTTGAAGAAATTCGCCAGCGTTGTCCCGATATTGAATTAGAAGTTTTTGTGCATGGTGCGCTGTGCATTGCATATTCGGGGCGTTGTTTGTTGTCGGGGTATATGTCGCATCGTGACGGGAATCAGGGGGCTTGCACGAACTCTTGCAGATGGCAATATGATGTGCATGAGGCAAAAGAAACGCTGGAGGGGGATATTGTTGCTGAAGTGCCCGACAACCCTATATTTTTATTGCAAGAGAAGGAACGTCCGGGCGAGTATATGCCTGCTTTTGAAGATGAGCACGGTACTTATATTATGAACTCTAAAGATTTACGGGCTGTGCAGCATGTAAAGCGGCTGACTGACATAGGCGTAGATTCTTTTAAAATTGAGGGGCGCACCAAATCTCATTTTTATGCGGCACGCACGGCGCAGGTTTATAGGCAGGCAATTGATGATGCGCTTGCGGGAAACGAATTTAATATGGATTTAATGGATAGGTTAGAAAGCCTATCAAATCGAGGCTATACCGAGGGGTTTTATCGCCGTCATTTACCGGCGGCATATCAAAACTATGAAAGAGGGGCTTCGAGACCCAGCAAACAACTTTTCGTTGGCGAGGGAATTGGACGTGATTCTGCTACAGGCGATTTGATTGTTGATGTGAAAAATAAATTTGCTGTGGGGGATGAGATTGAGATTATGACCGTCTCAGGGAATTACAGTTTCAAATTAGAAAAGATGCGTAATGAATTAGGGGAAAATATGGACGTGGCTTTAGGATCAGGATATATTGTTCGTATTCCTGTGCCTGAAGATGTGAAGGGTGATTTTTCTTTGTTGATGAAATCGCTTTGAGATAAAAGAATCAAGAATGGTCGTATACTTATGTAAGTCTACGACCATTTTGCTATATAACCCGCCGCCGGAGGCGGCTAATGCCTGGGGAATGAAAATTAATAGTAAGCGTTCAGCCATATTAAAATTATGCCTTAATCTTTCAACGCAAATGCCGCTACGCTATACGCGAATGAACAAATGACGCGAATTTTTAATGTTTTTGCCGTATTTTTTCAGAAAACTCATGCGTTTTGTCGTCTCCGCACAAAAAAACAAAAAAAAGTTTTTAAAATCCACTAAAATCCGTCTAATCCATAAAATCCACGTTCTGTTTTGAACCCCCTGAACGCTGATAATTAATATACACCTAGAAAATTCACCCCATAAACCGCCAGTGTCAAAATCATATCTACCAGCACCACTGTAGAATAATAACTCAAAGAGGATGGAAGCGATTCGCTTGCCCTGCGTTTTCTTTCAGCAACCGCTATGCCAACCGAAAAAATGAGCAAAGGGACTATAACACGCAAAAAAGGTTGCCAAGAAAGTGGGATGTCAATCCACGCTGAGAAAGGCACATATTCAACTATAGTGGGAAAAATTAAGACTTTTGTACCTTGATACAAAAGAAGAGAGATTATCAAGACAATTTGAGAGCTTGTCTTACTTACATCATCGTTGTTTCTAAATAATTGCCAAGCAATAACCAGAACTAAGCCGGGGAAAAACCACGGAAAAGCAAGTGGAAAAAGTAAAACACCTGTAAGACTCTCCATGCCACCTTCCAAAATCAATGTCTTAAAATCTTGCAAAACAACTTTATCTAACTCCGATTTTACGCTTGGAGATGTTGAGGTATAGTAGATATTTTCTCCAGAATACCCATCTCTCCAAATTAAATGTAAATTCCCCGCACTATCAGATGTTATAGCAGGATCACTTGAGAAAGCAGGCGTTTTCACGGCTACGGTATAGCCCTTATACTCTCCCCTCTCCATAATAATCACACCCACTTGGACATGAGAGTCCAAGCGATATTCTTGCCTAAAGGCAAAGGCTATTGCCAGTTCATCCTGCTGACCTTGAGCAATAATAGGATCGTACACAAAATCACTACTTTGGACAGCATAGCTGGCGGGGACAAGTTGTGTATAACTAAAATCTCCTCTACTTTCTTCATAAGGTTGTTCTTCAAGAGGCAATACCTCAATATCAGAAAGAGACGATGCTTTTTCAGGGGCATCCACGGGGAAAAAAACATATTGAGTTTTTGCCGACCCTGCCTCAAGTCCCGATTGTTTTAAGGTAGACCAAATAACATATACCCATTGGTCTGCGACCCCTATTACGGGACCATATAAACGCGGGTTTGAACCAAGCGGGATGTGGGCGATGAGCGTCCCTGTTTTAGGCTGGGGTGCTGAATCCCAGGCTTGGTACAACAAGTCACCATTTTCGTTTAACCAGACCAGATGAAAAAAATTTTGAGCATCTACCCGTATGGCAGGCATCATGCCCTTGGAAACAACTTGTACGGCGTCTACTAATTTTTCACCTGAAGGAGATATATGGGTAAAATTAATCCCACCAGATCTTGTATCCTCCCAAATAACAGCCACTCCTCCATTTAAATCTGAAACTACATCATATTTTAATACACCTGATTTTGCAGAAGAGAGTTGTATTGGCGTTCCTTGAATTTCCCCTTGTAAATCAAGTTGAGCGTACCATAATTGCCATTCATCAGAAGCCTCTTTGCGATTTGTCCAAAAAAGATGCAACATCTGATTGTCTGAGGCTATTAGTTTAGGCAAACGCACTTGCCCCGCTATTTGAATAATTTCATGCTCAAACTTCACTTGAGCGTGCTCATCGATTTGAGCATAATGAAGCCCAAAGCCACCTAAGTCCTGATTAAAGGTAAAAACTTCCTGAAAAAGAACTACATTTAACGCAGTTAAAGGATTTATATTTACGCTAAAGCCTGCTCCTTTAGATTCTGACCAGAGAGGCCAAACTGCATGAATATCTTTGCCGTTCTCATCAGTAGTTATGCCCACTGTGCCTACGACATTTCTCCCTAATGGGAGTCCTCTACTCCAATCCAAAGAGGGCTTACGTGTTTTACTTGGACTTTCTTCGCATCCTGTTAGGAGCCATGTAGATAAAATTATGAAAATAATAACAAAAGTTTTCGAGAAAGTATTAGTTTTCATTTTAGATACTCCTAGCCGTGTCGTCCCCAGTCCTTAAATAACTCTTAGATATTTTTCTGGGGGCTTTTTATAGGATAGAACAGAATGAAGCGGATAGATGAACAAAATTAAAAGAGTCCGAATTAATCGGATTTTGGGATATGCTTCGCGTCAAACGTGCTTTAGGCTTGGGTGCCATACATCAGCTTTTTTGGGGTAATCCTCGAACTTCTCATAAACCACCGCTGAGGATAACGGCTAGAGCAGAGGAGTGTGGTCAACTACTTTTTCTTGTCGTGAATGGCATACGTCTACGCTACAAAACCGTATAAAAAAAACATCACGAGGACAAGTTCTCACGTCCTCAGTGATGTTTTTAAGAATTATACTCAGCTTTGACTTACTACTGTTTTTGGCGAGGATCAAAGGCGTCCCGTAGACCGTCACCGAGAAAATTAAAAGCTAAGGTTGTTAGAGAAAGCGCTACGGCGGGAACCAAAAGCTGATTTGGATAAGAACGCAAGCTTTTCACCGCGTCTGAAATCATAATACCCCAGCTAGGCGTTGGAGGATTAACGCCCAACCCAATATAACTTAAAAATGCTTCAGTAAAGATATAACCGGGAATTGCCAATGTTTCAGCAACAATTAATGGACCCAGAATGTTCGGGAAAATATGCTTAACTAGAATTCGCGTGTCATTGGCACCAATTGCATGGGCGGCTTCAACAAATTCCTTTTTCTTATAGGAAAGTACTTGTCCACGAGCAATACGCGCCATACCAAGCCAGTTAATTAAACCAATTGCAATGAAAAGGAAAAGCATGCCTCCCATCTCATTATTCATACTGATGAAAACACTCCCAATCCCCCCAGATCCTCCTCGCCGTGCAATCGCTTTGAAATAAGTTTGGAGCAAAATAACAACGACCAAAAATGGGAAGGCATAGAGAAAATCAACAACACGCATCATGATATTATCGGTACGTCCCCCGACATAACCAGAAATCATGCCGTAAATAATCCCTACGACCAAACTAACCGCGGAGCCAACAAGCGCAACGGTTAAAGAAATTCTTGCCCCATAAATTGTTCTACTTAAAATATCACGTCCTAAATGATCAGCACCTAGAGGATATTCACTACTAATCGTAGCGTAATTTTCAGCTCCATCTGGAAGGAAAAAAAGCATCCATTTTGGCACCGCATTATTCGCCATCAAATCTTGTTCAGCATAATGGTAAGGAGCAAAGAAACCAGAAAACACTGCTATAATAATTAAAGCAGTGAGAAAAACTACACTCAAAACAGCGATTTTATTTTTTAATAAACGCTGAAAGGCTTCAGCACCCAAGCTACGTTCTTTGCGGGTTATTGTTCCCGTTTCTTCAGCAAGATCAACAACAGCCATATTTTGTCTCCTGATTTTTTCTAAATCGGTCAATTTCTAACTCGTCCAACACAAAAACTTCCACGGGGATATTAAAACCAAGTCTATTATTGAAAATAAACCTGCAAGGCGATGTATCTTTTTGTTTTTTTATTCAAAACGAATGCGTGGGTCAAGCCATGCGTAAGTAATATCGACTAAAAGGTTTGCGACTACAAGGACGACTGCATAAATTAGCGTAACACCCGTGATAATTGGGTAATCTCGATTGCCTATACTGGAAACAAAGTGCTTCCCCATTCCGTTGATACCAAAAACCATTTCAACCACAAAAGTGCCTGTGACTAAAGCGGCAAAAGCGGGTCCTAGTATAGTAACAACAGGAATCAAAGCATTTTTTAAGGCATGCGTCACAATAACAACGCGTTCACGTAAGCCTTTTGCACGGGCAGTACGAATATAATCTTCGTTAATGACTTGTAATAGCGTTGCTCTTGTAAGACGTGAAATTCCTGCCGCGGATGCAGTCCCTAACGCAAAAACGGGCAAAGTTGCATGTCTAAAATAATTAAGATTTAGTTGTTCCCATCGTGGGAATATCCCCCAAAGAAAGGGTGGTTTTGCTCCCCATGTTGCGACAGGAAACCATCCTAGCTTAAGAGCGAATATCCAAATCAGCAGAGGAGCTAAAACAAGATTTGGGATTGAGAGAAAAACAACTGCACCAAACGTACTTGTATAGTCCATCCATGTGTTCTGTTTTAAAGCCGCTAAAACTCCTGTTGGAATGCCTATAAATAGTGCCAATAATAAAGCCATAAAACCAAGCTGTGCTGAAACGGGTAAAGTTGTTGCAATAATTGAATTGACGCTTTGCCCACGATAACGTAAAGACAAGCCTAAATCACCTTTAATAAGCCCGATAGATGCGCCTTCTTCCCCTAACATCTCATCTCCGACAGCATAAGAGAGAAATTGTTTCCACATGGGCCAATCCAGATGATATTTTGCTTCTAAATTTGCAACAACCTGAGGGGGTAAAGTTTTATCACCCGCGAAGTCAAAAGGTCCCCCAGGAATGGCTCGCATCAGCGCAAAAGTAAAAAAAGCAACTGCTAATAAAACAGGAATAAATTGCAAAATTCGGCGGACGATATAACGAAACATAGGCTACCTACTTTTT
>CAZAWS010000033.1:8869-11316 GCA_964488755.1 uncultured Anaerolineaceae bacterium
GCTGTTACTTCAACTTCTACCTCTACCTCTTTAACAACCTCAACTTCAACTTCTTTGGTAACTACTTCGGGGGCGGCGGGGGCACCGCAAGCGGTCAACATCATACTGCTAACGATAAGCAGAGAAACGACCAACCATAAGGTATTATTCTTTTTCATTATTTTTCTTCTCCTAATTTAGTTTTTAAAATTGTTCAGAATACTAACGTAAGTACAAGTTTAGTGTATCGGTTTTGAGTCGCACCACCTCCTTATATAAAGTAAGCGTAGGAACTGGATAGGTACTTGAGACCTATCGGGATTATTCTTAGTCCACCAAATGACAAGCTACCCAGTGACCATCACGGGCTTCTCGCCACTCAGGTTCTTTCTCTTTGCAAATATCTTTTGCGATTGGACAACGCGGATGGAATCTGCAACCCGAAGGGGGGTTGGAAGAACTGGGAACATCACCTTCTAGGATGATACGTTTACGCGCCCGCTCTCTAGCTGGGTCAGGGATAGGGATAGCAGAGAGCAGTGCTTGAGCATAGGGATGCAAAGGTTCACCATAAAGTTCATCACGGTCAGCTAACTCAACAATTTTACCCAAATACATCACCGCAGTTCTGTCTGCAATATGGCGCACCATGCTTAAATCATGTGCAATGAAGAGATAAGTCAAATTGAACTCTTCTTGGAGTTCTTCCAGCAAGTTAACAACTTGTGCTTGAATAGATACATCTAAAGCCGCAATGGGTTCATCACAGACAATGAATTTAGGGTTCAGTGCTAAAGCACGCGCTATGCCAATTCGTTGGCGTTGTCCGCCAGAGAATTCGTGGGGGTAGCGGCTGATAAAGTAGGGATTAAGCCCAACGAGGGCAAGCAACTCTTTAACACGTTCACGCCGCTCTTTTTTGTTCCCAATACGATGTACTTCTAAAGGTTCTGCAATAATGCTTCCGACCGTCATCCTCGGGTTCAAAGAGGCATAAGGATCCTGGAAAATAATTTGAAGATCACGACGATATTCTCGCATTTTGTAGTCGCTTACTTCGGTTAGATCCTTACCATTATAAAAAACCTTGCCGGAGGTAGCACGATGAAGTTGAAGAATTGTACGTCCGGTTGTCGATTTACCACACCCACTTTCACCGACCAACCCTAGCGTTTCACCTTCTCGAATTTCAAAAGAGATTTTATCAACGGCTTGTACTGCTCCGACTTCTTTTTGAAAAATAATACCGCGTGTAATAGGGAAATGCTTGGTGAGATTATCTACTTTGATTAATACTTTTTCTTCATTCATCGAAGTCCACCTGTGTCTACATCTATCCAGCAAGCGATTTTGTGTTCTGGGGAGATTTCTTCTAGATGAGGATTATCTACGCGGCATTTGTCTACAGTAAAAGAGCAACGCGCGGCAAAGGGACAACCTTTAGGTAGGTCTATTAAATCTGGCGGTAAACCTTTAATGGATTCCAAGTCTTCGCCGACACTACCATCTATACGCGGAAGGGAACGTAAAAGGGCGGCTGTATACGGATGGCGTGGATTTTCATAAAGTTCATCAACAAATGCGGATTCAACAATAAAACCCGCGTACATCACATTAACGCGATCAGCCAAGCCCGCTACGACACCAAGATCGTGAGTAATCCAAATGAGTGCCATCCCAATTCGTTTTTGTAAACGCTGAATGAGATCAACTATCTGAGCTTGAATAGTCACATCTAACGCTGTTGTTGGTTCATCTGCAATTAGAACAGATGGATTACAAGCTAATGCCATCGCAATCATCGCTCGCTGGCGCATCCCCCCAGAAAATTGATGTGGATAATCTCTAAGTCGGGCTTCGGCATCAGGAATGCCTACCATTTCGAGCAATTCTGCCGCTCTTTTTGTCGCTCCTGTGTCGCCCATTCCTAAATGAAGTTTCAGGGGTTCTTTTAGTTGAAAACCAATCGTTAGAACAGGGTTTAGCGAAGTCATGGGGTCTTGAAAAATCATTGCTATTTCACTACCGCGTACTTTTCGCATATCCTCTTTTGACAGTGCCATGACATCTATATCTTTAAAGAATAGGCGATCAGCTGTGATTTTAGCCGGCGGCACATTAAGTAGGCGCATTACAGATAACATGGAAACACTTTTCCCGCATCCACTTTCTCCTACAATCGCCAAAGTTTCCCCCTCACGCAAAGATAGCGAGATGCCATTTACCGCTTGCACAAGACCATCGTCTGTACTGAACTGCGTGTGTAAGTTTTCAACTTCTAAAATTACAGACTTCTCATCTACAGCCATAATTCTCCTTGTTTCAAGTCAAAGAAATACCGTTCACAGCTCAAGGGTACCTTCAGGTATACCAAACTGTGTTTCAGTTTTGACAGATATAAGTAAATTCTTTTTGGAACTTTACGATTATACCTAATTCTGTGCAACCGTCAACCGCTCTATCCAGCA
>CAZAWS010000034.1:0-11245 GCA_964488755.1 uncultured Anaerolineaceae bacterium
GAAAGATCTATACCTTCCCTTTTTGATTCTCTAGGGTTTTTGAATTATAACGGGAGCGAGAAATCCGCGTATGGACAGAGTTAAAGGCTGAGGCAAATGCGCGAGGGTGGTAGAGGGCTAAAACCGTCACTGAGAGAAAGGGAGGGAGGGAAACGCTCAATATCAGGAAAAAGTTTGTCGAAGCCTCAACAAGTTGAATTCACGTTCGGTGCGGTTTTTCATCTTCAAAAAAACTTGTCTTCCTCTTCACATCTGGTATAATTCGTCCCGCTAAATGACTGGTCCTGTCTCGTGGTTTCGGCTACGGTCACGGAGACCTGCAAAAACATATTTTATAAGGAGCATACGTCATGTCTATTTCTAAAGAAGAAAAAACGAAAGTAATTGAAGAGTATCGTCGCGATGAAAATGATACGGGTTCACCAGCTGTACAGGTTGCCGTTTTGACAAAGCGCATCAATAATCTTACCGAGCATTTGCGAGCTAATAAGCACGATGAATCTTGCCGTCTTGGTTTGTTGAAGATGGTCGGTCGTCGCCGTCGCCTTTTGGCTTATATGAGACGCAAAGATTACGCACGTTATCTTACGTTGACCGAAGAGCTGAAATTACGCCGTAAATAATTCAAATTGCTTGACCGAGTAGATGGTCTTTCAGCCATCTACTCTTTTTATATAGGTCGCATCCAGAAAGAACTGGATGCTTAAAAGGCAGAAATTCTGCCATTAGTATTCTGTCTGTTAGGAATTGAAAGGTGTTGATAACTAATAGCATTGCACTGCATTTCAGAAAATGCGTTGCAGTGCGGGTCTAACTCAAAACCGATGCGCAACGCATCTTTTGAGATGTAATGCACATCTAGTAAAAGTTTTCACCAGCTTTCAGTCCCTAAACAGGCGGGAAAAAGGAAAAATAAATGAAACCCGAAGTAAAACAATACACCGCCGAGGTTGGCGGCCGTACCATCACCTTTGAGACGGGCAAACTTGCCCATCAAGCTGGTGGTGCTGTAACTGTGCAACTTGAAGACGCAATGGTCTTCTGTGCTGCAACCATGAGCAAAAACGCTCGCCCCGTCAATTTCTTGCCAATGAGCGTGAATTACGAAGAGCGCATGTATGCTGGTGGAAAAATTCCTGGCTCTTTCTTCCGCCGTGAAGGTCGCCCGCACACCAATGCAATTCTCACCTCACGTCTCATCGACCGCCCCTTGCGCCCACTCTTCCCCGAAGGTATGCGCAACGATATTCAGGTACTAATCTACTCACTTTCTGCCGATGACAACCCCCTCGATATTTTGGCAATCAACTCTGCTTCTGCCGCCGTAAGCATTTCCAATATCCCCTGGGATGGACCTGTAGGCGCAGTACGCATCGGACGTATTGACGGTGAATTCGTCATCAACCCGACTTATGCACAAATGGGCGAATCGGACTTGGATTTACGCTTGGCTGGCACCAAAGAAGCAATTCTAATGGTGGAAGCCGGTGCGGATGAAATTCCGGAAGATGTAATGGCAAAAGCCCTTGAATTAGGACACGAATCCATTCAACCCATTATCGCCGCTATCAGCACAATGGCAGAAGAAATTGGCAAAGAGAAAGATGAGCCAATTATCGACAAAGCCGATGAAGCATTAACACAAAAAGTTTATGATTTCGCTAGCGCAGATTTGACCGAATTGGTCTCAAAACCCCTCGACAAAGACACTTTCTACAGCAGCATTGACGATTTGAAAGCCAAAACCGTTGAAGCCATGCTCGCTGAAGACGAAGAACTCCCCACCAGCGACATCAAAGAAGCCTTTGGTGCGGCAGAAAAGAAAATTATCCGTGAACGCATGCTCAGTACAGGCATTCGCATTGATGGGCGTGGTCCTAAAGACGTACGCCCCATCTGGTGCGAAGTTAATACCAGCCCCCGTGCGCATGGTTCTGCCATTTTTACCCGTGGCGAAACCCAAGCACTTTCTGTTGTCACTTTAGGCACACTGCGCGATTCCCAAATGCTCGACGGCTTAGACCCACAAAAAGAATCCCGCTATATGCACCACTACAACTTCCCCCCCTTCTGCACCGGTGAGACTAAAATGTTACGCGGCACTTCCCGCCGTGAAATTGGTCATGGTGCATTAGCAGAGCGCGCTCTTTTGCCCGTTATCCCTAGCAAAGAAGAGTTCCCCTATACCATCCGCGTTGTTTCTGAAATTATGGCATCTAACGGATCATCTTCGATGGCATCTGTTTGTGGCTCAACCATGTCCCTAATGGACACAGGTGTACCCATCAAAGCTCCCGTATCGGGCGTGGCGATGGGCTTGGTAACCGATGGTGAGCGTTACCACATCCTCAGCGATATTCTCGGCACCGAAGACCACCTCGGCGATATGGATTTCAAAGTGACCGGCACCACCAAAGGCATCACCGCCTTACAGATGGACATCAAGATTTCTGGGCTTAGTGCCGAATTAATGACAGAAGCTCTCGAACAATCACACGAAGCCCGTATGCACATCATGGACGAGATGATGAAGACCATCAAGACCCCTCGCCCAGAGATGAAGAGCCACGTCCCGCGTGTAACCACCGTAAAAATCCCTGTATCAAAAATTGGTGCAATTATCGGACCCGGTGGCAAAATGATTCGCGCCATCCAAGAAGAAACTGGTGCACGTCTCGATATTGAAGATGATGGCACCGTATTCATCGCCGCCGCAGATGGTGAAGCTGAAGCCGCCGCTCGTGCTCGTATTGAAGCCCTCACCGAAAGCGCAGAAGAAGGACGCATCTACACCGGTCGTGTTGTCCGTGTGGTCAACTTCGGCGCATTTGTAGAAATTTTGCCCGGCAAAGATGGGTTAGTCCATATCTCACAATTGGATACACAACGCATCGAAAGTGTAGAGAGCGTAGCCCAAGTCGGTGATGAAATTACCGTCATGGTCACACAAGTCAGCCCCGATGGTAAAATCCGTCTCTCACGCAAAGCCGTACTCGAAGGCTGGTCACTTGAAGAAGCCCAAGCCGCTGATAAACCTCGTGACGGCGGCGGAAGTCGCGGACGTGGCGGAAGCGGGCGTGGCAACAATAACAGACGCAACAATAGAAGATAGAAAATCAAACTAAAAAAACAAAAAACCTTGCAAGAGTATAAAACTCATGCAAGGTTTTTTTATTTAATGCTCTATAATTAGAGGAAACTCTCCCCCGCTCTAGCTATACAAAAGGTTGGCGTAGGGAATAAACCCACTTCGTTAAACAGGAGGCTTCACATGCTCATTCTTATGCTCGCTGGCTTTATAGCTCTCATTTACGGAGCAACAATTGCCTTTAGCGCAATCAAAGCAATGCGTCAAGAAAAACTCTCTTCTTCTGCCGCCGCCGCAATGGGCTTCACTGGGCTAGTTATCATGTTCTCAGCATTGTTCATCCCCTTTAAGATTCAGCCTGCCTTCTATGCGCTTCTAGTAGGCATAATTGCCATGCACGCCCTCGCAATCAAAAAGGAGAAGGACACACACGGGGAATTCAACCCTAAAAATCACCTTATGCAAATAATTATTTCTCTCGTAGTTGTAGGGCTAACTTTTATAGGGATTTTTCTCAGCTAATTTTGTGTAGGCAAGTAGGGCATTTCTGGTCCAGCTACGCCCATAAATTGGGTCAAAGCCGCGCGGGTGGCAATGCGATCATCCCATGCGTATTCGGTTTCGCCAAAACACATCGATTGCTCATGCCCTTTTCCACATATTAATACGATATCGGAGGGATGCGCGAGATTCAGCGCAAACACGATTGCTTCTCCCCTATCTTCTACCCGCCAAAAAGTTTCATTTTCCGTACCGCCCTTGTCAACCGCCCCGCGTGCCATCTGAGACAGAATCCCCCCAAGAGACTCGGTGCGCGGATCCTCTGCCGTCAGCACAGTTAAATCTGCCCATTCAGCAGAAATTTCTGCCATCAAGCGGCGTTTTTCTTTGTCGCGCAATCCTGCTGAACCCAAAAGGGCAATAACGCGCCCCTCTGTCATCTCACGCACAGATTGGATGGCACTTTTCAGTGCATTGGGGGTATGAGCAAAGTCTACAATTACTGTAAAATTTTGTCCTAGATCAATCTGTTCCATTCTACCGGGAATGGCTTCGAGGGCAGAAATCCCTTTTGCGGCAATTTCCAGATTAATGCCAAGCCCATAAACTGCGGCAGAAAATGCGGCGAGGGCATTAGAAATATTGTACGAGCCAACTAAGGTTGTTTTAGTTTTTATTTCAAAATCCCCTTGTGGTGATGGCTTTAGTCGTCCCGCTTGAAGCGCATAAGGGCTAGAGCCTTCTCTACGAGGGTTTTTACCAACGACCGCAAACTCAATCCCATTCGGAAGATAGCGGATGTCCACTGCACGGATCGCGGCAAAAGTATCCACAGCGTAAGCAAGCACGGGGGCACGCGCGAGGCGGGAGAGATAGTCGAAGGAATCGTCGTCTCGGTTGAGGATTGCTAGAGGGGGCACACCCTGCTTGGAATCCCCTATTCCCCCCAAACTCTCAAAAAGTCGCCCTTTTGCGGTGCGATAAGCTTCAAAAGAGCCATGATAATCGAGGTGCTCATGGGTGATATTGGTGATAATGCCGATGTCGAAATCGCAGGCATCTACGCGATATTGCGCCCAGCCGTGCGAAGTGGTTTCGAGGATAACATGAGTGAGATTAGCATCTCGCATTTGAGCAAGATAGCGTTGAGTGTCAAGGGCATCTGGGGTGGTAACATGGAAGCCTGTGTCTAAAATATCATCGCCGATGATGGCGTTGACGGTTGAAATCATGCCCACTTTTAACCCCGCAGTTCGCAAAATTTGATAGAGGTAGTTAGCGGTAGTGGTCTTGCCATCAGTACCGGTGATGCCAACCATTATGAGGTGGCGAGCAGGGTAATCATAATATGCCGCTGCAAGATGAGCAAGAGTTTGGCGTGCGTTTTCAACTTGGATGTAGGGCACAGGGAGATTGGTTATTTCGCGCTCACCAACAATAGCCCCTGCACCCCGCTCGATGGCTTTGTCTATATAATCATGACCATCAAAATACTCACCCGAGAAGGCAAGAAAAAGGTCGTTCTGCTCAATTTTGCGAGTATCAAAGGCAATTTTATTAATGGGAGTATCAGTAAGTGAACCTGCAATAATTTTTAGGGAAATTTGAGAGAAGAGTTTGGCAAGAGTTTTCATTATTTAATGATAACAAAAAAGGGTTTCGATGTCGCCATCAAAACCCTTTTCAAGTCCAATCCAAAAAGGCTAGCGCATATTTTGGCGTAAGCCTTCGAGTTTACCAGCCACAGAACCATCTACCACTTTATCGCCAACTTTGATAACCAAACCGCCAAGGATGGCGGGGTCAACAAGGAAGGAAACAGCTTCTGCGCCAGATTTATCAAGAACGTCTTTCTTGACGGTATCCTGCTCGGAATCAGTGAGGGGCAAAGCACTGGTTACTTCAGCGGAATCACCTTTGAAATCTGCGGCTTCCAAAACGGCAACCTTGCCATCTTTTACACCAGCGAAGAAATCACTGAGTAGAGCGTGCTGACGCTCCTCATCAAGAGCTACGCCAACCAATTTCTGTGCACCAGCGATGGCTAGAGCCGCAACTTGTCCACGAAGGTCGCCGAGCATCTGGTTGCGTTCGGCTTCCACATTTGCAAGAGCTTTTGCTTTTGCTTCTTCAGCTTCAGCTTGAGCAGCAGCTTTTACGTCCGCACCAGCAGATTGTGCGCGTGCAGTCGCATCACTAACAATTTTGCTGGCTTCTGCTTGTGCATCGGCTTTGATTTTTTCGGCTTCTTCTTCGGCATTTGCGCGAGCCTCAGCAGCAACACGGGAATCTTCCACGCCTTGTGCAATGGTCTCACGACGTTTGTCGAGTGTTACCAAGAGTGGCGTATATACCCACTTCTTCAAAACGACAAATAAAATAGCAAAGTTGGCTATCTGAACCAACAGATATCCTAGATTTAATCCTAACGCTTCCATTCAGGCTCCTTTTCTCTTTCGCTCAGGTTAAAGAACGAAAAGCATCAGAAACGCAATCACAAGACAATAAATCGCAATAGCTTCAGAAAAAGCAATGCCAAGAATCATATTCGTAAAGAGCGTATCATAAAGGTCTGGGTTACGAGCCATACCGCCCATCGCACCCTGAACACTTAAACCAATTCCTATGCCGCCCCCAAGCGCACCTATCATCGAAAGTCCAGCACCAATAAATTTGGCAGCCAAAACAATATCACTAGCCATCTCTTACGTCCTCCATATATTTAGATATTTCGGGCGGATCATGCCGCCTCACGAGTGAGTGGAAAGAAAGTTAATCACCGCACTGCGGGGCAATTTCTCATCCGATCGAATAAATTTTTTCTTTTTTTTATTAAGCTTCTTCGTGCTCTTCGCCGCCATGCCCAGCCGCTGCTTGAGCCATGAAAACAAGTGTCAGCATTGCAAAAACATAAGCCTGAATTATGCCGATACCAAACTCAAAGGTCAAAAGCATAGACTGCGCAAAGACCGGAATCATAGAGCCGACAAGGAAAAGCAAAACACTTCCTGCAAAGACATTCCCAAACAAACGGAAGGTAAATGAAAGTACTTTAGAGAATTCGGAAACCAACTCTAAAAGACCCACCATAAGATCCATCACACCAAGGAAAGGTTTTGAGAAAAGCGTACGCGTATAAAGGAATTTACTGAAATAGCCTAAACCTTGATACTTTACACCAATAACTTGAGTCATTACAACTGAAATCAGAGCCAATGCAGCGGTGAAGTTTAGGTCAGTAGAAAGAACACGAATATAAGCGGTCACCATATAATGACCTTCTTCCTTTACAAGTGCCATAACACCTGGAATGAATGTGTTCTCTATCTGATAACCATGTCCTGATTTCTCGAAAAACCCAATGCTGTCTACACCAGGTATCAGTTCCATCAAATTTGCGACAAGTACAGTGATAAAAATCGTTGTAACCCAAGGGAAAATTGCCTTAGTAGCTTTTCCCGCAGTTGTCTCCACCATATTGTGCAACATCTCCACAATAGCTTCTCCTGCGCCAGCAAAACCGCCTTCAGGCAAAAGTGAGCCACCTTTAGCTGCACGCATAAAAGGCAAAAAGAAAAGCACAATAATCACATCCATAATCAGCATAGCGAGTATTGTGTTCGTCACGTAAAAATCACCGAATAAGGGTGTGTGGGATATGCGTTCTGGTGCAACTTGAACATGTGGCATAATTGGAGCATACATTTTCGCAAAAACTACTCCCAAAATAATGAATAGTAAT
Source organism: uncultured Anaerolineaceae bacterium (assembly GCA_964488755.1). Lineage (GTDB taxonomy): Bacteria > Chloroflexota > Anaerolineae > Anaerolineales > Villigracilaceae > Desulfolinea. The sequence goes on from CAZAWS010000034.1 coordinate 7,332, forward strand.
ACGAACCAGCGGTGCGTTCCATATCGCCATTTACGAGTCTCTTCCAATGGCATCCTCCTTTAATAATCTTGTTTTTTGACGAGTTTCAAACTCTTTTTTAAATTTGTCGGCTGCCTTTCTTGTAACAAAAAACATAACAACCAAAGCAATTGGAATGCTGGCGACCAGCATTCCAATCGTTATCCACGGGCGTGTGCCGAAATAGGTATCCAGCCAAAGCCCAATAAAAACCGAGGCTAATAAAATCAACAAGGTCAAGCATCCCACCTGCCCCACAAGACCAATAATGGTCATGTTAAGAGCTGTTTGTCGGGGAGGGCTATCCACTGTTTTTTCTTGTTCTAATTTTTCCATAGTCACAGTTGCCGATTATAACATAGGGGTTTTGATGGGTCAAATAAAAGTGTCATCTTTTTGGAATAAAAAAACCGCGTCATCCGTAAATTTCGGCTTGCATCCGTTAAATCAACTCTATTTACGATAATATGCCAAAGATGCGTTAAATAAACACTAAAAAAGCCCTTGCGCCGCTGAACAGACTATATTGAACCAATGTCCAAAAATCACGTCAATGAAAAGAATGGCAAAAGACAAAACTGCCAATGCAATCGCATAAGGGCGGCTTAATAAGATTGGGGGTGCTTCTTCATTCTCACCCGCCATGCGGTAGCGATAAAGGATGTCAAGCCCAACGATGGGGTTTGGGATGCCGACAATAGCCAGCCAAATCATATCGGCTTTGATACTTTAGCAACAAATCCGCCAAAGGAGGGCATAAAAGAAAACCCGTAGAAAGTAGAAAAAAAGAGCGAACTTGGTTGAGTTCGCTCCTTTTTTATTTAAACTTTATCGCACTAAGAAGGTGATTTAATTACTCATTTTAGAACAACCCTTCCGCCGCTGAACTAGCGATGTTGAACCAAGGTCCAAAAATCACGCCGATAAAGAGGATTGCGAAGGATAGGATAGTTAGCGCAATAGCATAAGGTCTAGTGAGCGGAATGGGGTGTGCTTCTTCGTTCTCACCTTCCATGCGGTGGAGGTAGACTACTTTTAAGAACGTGAGATAGTAGTAAAGTCCAACAATGGAGTTTAGGATACCGACCACAGCCAACCAAATCATATCGGCTTTGACAGCGGCGGCGAAGACGAAGACTTTGGCTACAAATCCGCCAAAGGGGGGCATTCCGGTTAGGGATAGGAAGGCAACTAATGCCGCGAGTCCAAGCCCGTAGTTACGTCTGCTCATGCCTGCGTAGGCGGAGATTTCATCTGAGCCAACGATTTTGCTGAAAGCGGCGATCATGCCAAAGGCAGCAAGATTGGTCATCACATAGGCGATGAGATAAAAAGTTACAGAGCCTACGCCAAATTCAGAGAGAGAAACCACACCAATTAGCGCGTATCCTGCGTGGGCTACGGAGGAGTAGGCTAACATTCTTTTGATATTGGTCTGAGAGAGAGCGACTACGTTGCCGAGCGTCATGGTAACTGCGGCGAGGACTGCCATAATCATTTTCCACATTGGGGCGTATTCACTACCCATCGGGAATAATCCCAAGAAAAGACGCATCAGAACAGCGAATCCGGCTGCCTTGGAGGCAGTAGAAAGGAAACCCGTGATTGGGGTGGACGCACCTTCGTAAACATCGGGTGCCCAGAAGTGGAAGGGAACCAGCGAAATTTTGAAGGCGATACCGACCATAATCAGGATGATTACGCCGAGAGCCAACGGCAGAGAGAAGCCAGTGATGACTGCAATGGCTGTTGTGCCAGTGAAGCCAAAAATCAGACTAAAACCATAAAGCATGATGGTGGTTGCCATCGCTCCGAAGAGGAGATATTTGAAGCCTGCTTCGGTGGATTTTTCATCATCACGCATGAAACCAGCTAGGATGTACATCGGGATTGAGGTGGTTTCGATGGCAAGGTAGAGCATAATCAAATCGGCGGAGGATGCCATGAGGCTCATGCCAATTGTGGAGACCAGCAAAAGAATATACGATTCGCCACGTTTGCCAAGTTTCTCTGCATCCATCATAAAGAGGGAGGTAATCATTGCACCGAAGATGAAGAGCAGTTTGAAGACGAAGCCCATCATGTCGAAGCTGAGCATTCCGCCGAAGACAGTGGTCGATTCTGTAGGGCGTGCGATAGCGGCACTCAAGATGAGGATGAAGAGAAGTCCACCCGCAGTGAGCCAGCCTAAATTACGTTTGCTTTCGCCCTTCCAGATGAGATCAAAGATGAGGACTAATAATCCCAAAATCAGCATTAAAATTTCGGGCAGGATTGACATAATCATAGAAGAAGTAAACATTTTATGCACCTCCTAGAATGTCTAGTACATTTTTTATGCCCGTTTGCACCATCGGCACCATGATTGAAGGGAAGATGCCCAAGCCAATCATCAATCCACTCAGGAGAACGAGAGCGACTTTGTCGATGGCTTTGATGGGAGTGATATGACCTTCAAGTTCTTTGGGCATTTCGCCAAAAAAGACACGGCGAATTGCGAGCATAATATAAGCGGCAGTGATGACAATGGAGATGACCGCGAGGATGGCGACCCAGGGTTTGACCTGCCAAACGCCCATGAAGATGGGGAATTCGGCGACAAAACCAGAGAAGCCCGGCATTCCCATTGAGACGAGTCCGCCAACAATGAAGGCGACACCGACCCAAGGCAGGGGCTTTATCATCCCCCCCAGTTCGGGAATACTGCGGGTGTGCGCTCGCTCATAAATCATGCCAGTTGCGGCAAAGAAGAGGGCTGTCATTACCCCGTGTGAGAACATTTGGACACTTGCGCCGATCATGCCTTGCTCTGTGAGCGTAGCAAAACCAAGCATTACTAATCCCATGTGGGAGACGGAGGAGAAACCAATCATATATTTCAGATCGGTTTGGATCATGGCTATAAATGCGCCGTAGACCACGTTGACCGTAGCAAGCATGAGGATGAGGGGCATCCAGTATTTTGCACCTTCGGGAAGGAGCATGATGCCTACGCGAAGAGAAGCGAATGCGCCGAGTTTCATCAATACGCCCGCATGGAACATAGAGACGGCTGTGGGTGCGGCGACATGTCCATCTGGTGACCAGTTGTGAAAGGGCCAGATGCCGCCCAAAACTGCGAAGCCAAGAAAAACTGGCAAAAACCAAATATGCTGAAATTCTGGAGAGAAATTAGCGGTTTCGAGCATGAGCATATTGAAAGTACCCATGCCGCTCTCAAAGTACATTGCCAGCGCACCGATTAATGCCACAACTGAGCCAATAAAGAGATAAAGGGTCAGTTTCATAGCGGCATATTCGCGGGTCTTGACCCAACCCCAAATTGCAATGAGCAAATACATGGGGAAAACGGCGATTTCGTAGAAGAAGAAGAGCATGAATAAATCAAGCGCAACAAAAACACCAAAAACGCCACTTGCCAAGAGGAACAGGAAGGCAAAGAATTCACGGGGGCGGTCTTCGATGCTCCAAGAAATAATTACGCCGGTGAACATAACTACGCCCGTCAGCAGTAGTAGCGGGGTGCTGATGCCGTCAACGCCCAAGTGGAGGCTGATGCCAAAATCGGGCATCCAATCATATTTTTCGATGAATTGGTATCCCGCCAACGTTTGGTCATAATTCAAATAGACCCATAGCGATAAGATGAGGGCAAAAACCGCCGTCATCAACGCCATAACTCTAATTTCCGTTTTGCGGTCGGCAGGCATCAATAAAATGATGAGTGCCGCCACAATCGGGCTAAAGGTTATTACACTAAGAATAGGAAAATCCATTTGTACTCCTTCTTTAGAAGGGATTAGGTATCAGTAAATCAGGAATCAGGACATCGGGTATCAGTAAAACTGGTCTACTGGTTTCCTGATTTACTGGTCTACTGGTCTACTGATTTACTG
>CAZAWS010000035.1:0-11039 GCA_964488755.1 uncultured Anaerolineaceae bacterium
TCTTACCGTTCTTTCGCTCTTTTTTACCATCTTTTTTTGAAGAAAAATGAAAAAACTTCAAAATCTGGCTATTTTGAGCGCATCTAAAGTCTAAAGTCTGTAGTCTGAACGCTTAGAAAAACCCAAACATTCATAAAAAACTATGCAACCAATAACCATTACCGAAGCCCGCACATGGTATATCGAAAATGATGCTGTTCACAATTTTGACCACGTTCTGCGTGTTTATCGCATGGCGGAACGCATTGCCAAAGCCGAAGGCGCGGATTTAGAAATTATCCGTGCCGCGGCTCTTTTACACGATTCTCGCGGTGCCACGCCAGGGACCGGCACAGCGCGGATGGAACATCACCAAGCCTCAGCCAAGTTCGCATCGGCGGTGTTATCCGAAAAAGCTTGGGGGCAGGAAAAAATATCCGCTGTTGCCCACTGCATTTTGGCGCACAGATTCCGCAATCCTGCTGAAAAGCCAAAAACACTTGAGGCAAAAATCATCTTTGATAGCGATAAGTTAGACGCTTTAGGCGCAATTGGCGTGGCACGCGTTATTGGCTATGCCGCTATTGCTGGAACACCTTTTTATGAAAAACCTTCGGCTCAATTTTTAGAGAGTGGCAAAGAGATTGAAGGTGAAAATCATAGTGCTTACCACGAACATCTTTATAAATTACGAAAATTGCCTGAACGAATGAACACCCCCACCGCTAGAAAAATCGCCGATGAACGCTTGCGTTATTTAGACTCCTTCTTTGAAAAAATGATTGCAGAGTGGGAGGGGAAAGAGTGATTTTAAGCAGAATGCCCCGTTTTTTCTCACCGTTTAAGGAGCAAAAATGCCACTAATTCAAACAGGAAATATCAGCACTTATTATGAAATTGCAGGTGAAGGCGAGCCACTTATTTTTATTCATGGGCTTGGTTCTAGTGCCGCGGATTGGGCTTGGCAGACTGCGTTTTTCTCTGAGCATTTTCAGACGATTGCTTATGATGTGCGCGGGCATGGGCAAAGCGAGAAAGCCGCGCCTCCCTATAGCGTGCCACTTTTCACGCAAGATTTATATCATTTATTGGACACATTAGAGATTGAGAAGGCGCATATTGTTGGGCTTTCGATGGGGGGCTGGATTGCCTTTCAATTTGCCTTAGATTATCCAGAGATGGTTAGCTCGCTCACAATTGTTAACTCGTGGGCAGATATGCGCATAAAAACATTTAGTGACCGAATAAGTTATTTTCAGCGCGCTGTTCTTTTTCAATTTCTTAGCATGAGAAAAATAGGTAAAATTCTTAGCTCAAAGTTATTTATTAAGCCTGAGCAAGAAGCACTTAGGCAAAATTTTATAGAAAAATGGGCAAAGAATCACAAGCCTTCTTATATGGCATCTTTCAAATCAGGAATAGGCTGGTCTGTGGTTGATCGCTTGGGCGAAATCACTGTCCCCGTTTTAATGATAGCGGCAGATGAAGACTATACATCCGTATCTGAAAAAGAAGCCTGCGCAGAGAAAATGATTAACGCTGATTTTGTAGAAGTGGCGGTAATCGAAGATTCTCGTCATGCCACACCCGTTGAAAAGCCCGATGAATTTAATCAGGCTCTTTTTAGCTTTTTGAAAAAATGTCTGGGTACAGGTTAGTTTGCAAAGAGACGAACATCAATTTGCATTATTTTGTTTACCACAAGCATATCCTGTTCATAGAAAACCCTATATTGAGATTCATCAGGTTATTAGACTCTGGTGGAAATAGAATCCTTAACCGCTAATCATCGCAAATCTTCGCTAAAAAACAAAAAAAGGTGAGAATTGGTGAAGATGGGCGGTTCTAAATTTTGAGAACGCTAACCCAAAAAATGTTTTCGATAGAGTCCATTTCATAAAAGAGCCAAATAAAAGAGTAGCTTGAAACCCAAGTCCATGCTACACTCTTGGGGTAGAAATTCGCCAAAACAGGAGCAAAAGATGAATAAACTGCGTGGACTCAAGCACCGTGAGATTCAATTAGATTTAGATTTGTATAAAGTGCGTGTCCCCATTGCGGGATTATCAGATGTTTCTCTAAGTGTCATTGATATTAATCCCGAAGATGCTGAAGAGACAATCTTCTTTGTGCACGGATTTGCTGGTTGTGCAGAGACGTGGGAATACCAAATCAATCATTTTGCGCACGAATATCGCGTTATCGTCCCCGATTTACGCGGACATGGGCAGAGTGATGCGCCTTATTCTCAATATACAATGGATGAGTTGATAGAAGACATCAACACCGTTGCCAACGCACTCGACCTTCCCGAAAAATTTACCTTGGTGGGTCATTCTTTTGGTGGCTCAATTTGCATTGAATATGCCGCCGCACATCCTGAACGCTTGAAGAAAATGGTACTGATTGCAACAGCGGGGGAATATCCGCTCCCCAAAAGTGCCTCTTTACTTACTAAAATACCAGTTTCTGTCATTCGCCCTTTCTGGAAATATCGACCCCGCTGGAACGCAGAAATACATGTCCTGAAGCGAATGACACTCAATAATATGGGGATATGGAAGGCTTGGGATGCGCTCCCGAAAATCACTACGCCTACGATGGTTTTAACGGGGCAATATGATAGCTATTTTCCACGTTGGGCATTTGATCGTGTAAGCGAAGGTATTAAAGGAGCAGATATTATTGATGTCGGCGCGTCGAAACATAAAGTGCAATTAGAGCGGTTTGAAGCGGTCAATCGTGCTATAGACCGTTTTGTGCATGTAGGCACTAAAAAAGGCTCATGGCGCGCAGAAACCTTAGAAGGAAAACTATCGCTCACGCGTCCGTGGATCAAAAGCTATGGGAAACACACCCCCATCACTTGTCCTATTCCGCACCAACCACTTTATAAATTTCTTGAAGCCAGCGCAGACCGTGTCCCGAAACAAAAAGCTATACTTTTTTATGGAGAATCGTTAAGTTATCAACAATTAGACCAGAAGGTTAACCAATTCGCTCACGCATTGCATGGGCTAGGAGTCCGTCATGGCGATCGCGTCATGCTCACGATGCCCAACCTCCCGCAGATGATTATTGCCTATTATGCCACGCTTAAAATTGGTGGCATTATTGTTTTACCGAATCCAGATGCAAACGGGAAGCAGATTTTAGCGCAAGTAAAAGAAACAGGTACAAAAATTTTTATTACTTTAAAAGATTATGCTAATTTAGCCAATGCTGTCCGAAAAAACACGCAAGCAAAGATCGTTTTAGCTGATTTGAAACATGTAGTTTCGCCACATGCTTATAAAAAATTACAAGTTCGTTGGGAAAAATTAGGATTGAGTTCAGAGAAAAATCTCCCGTGGATAGACGATGCCCAAACAATGGAGCGTCTTATGGTAGATACACCTAAAGAACGCCCCAATTTTGATGTAAAATGTAATGACACTGCCGCCATCCTCTTCACAAGTGGCACCACGGACGAACCCAAAGGCGTAGAACTTACTCACAGAAATCTGGTCGCTAACGCTCTCCAGACTCGCCACTGGATTCCCGATGTGAAGTTTGGCAAAGAAGTCTTTTTATCGGTTCTGCCCCTCCTTCATAGCTACGGCATGACCACTGCCATGAATATCCCTATTGTCATTGGCGCAACCATTATTTTGCTCCCCGTTTTTGAATTGCAACAGGTGCTAGACCATATCAAAGAATATAAACCTAGTGTTTTCCCCGGTGTCCCCTCTATTTATTCAGCCATCAATTCTGCGCCCAATGTCCGAGAATATGGGCTAAATTCCATCAAAGCCTGCATCAGCGGTGCGGCACCGCTTCCCGTTGAAGTGCAAGAGGCTTTCGAGAAATTGACTCGCGGGCGTTTGGTAGAGGGCTACGGATTAACTGAAACATCGCCCGTTACCCATGCCAACCCAATGGATGATCAAGAAACAAAAGGCGGGACGATTGGCATACCTATCCCAAACACCGATGCAAAAATCATTGACCTGATTACGAACAAAGACCTTCCACCGGGGCAGATTGGCGAGCTACTTGTTCGGGGTCCGCAGGTGATGAAGAGCTACTGGCAAGCTGAAAACGCGGACGCTCCGCCCGATTCGCCCTTGACCGATGGTTGGTTGCGGACTGGAGACGTTGCCGTGATGGACGCGGACGGATTCTTCAAAATCATCAGTCGTAAACGTGACACCATCATGGCGGGTGAGTTTAGCGTTTATCCGCGTGACGTGGAAGAAGTCTTATACGAGAATTCTAAAGTTTTAGAAGTGGCAGTTGTGGGCATCAAGCGCAAAGGTTGGTTGAGCAAAAAAGTTAAAGCCTATGTTGTGCCACGTCCGGGAACAACGCTTTCTGAAGAAGAATTGATTGAGTTATGCCACAAACGCCTAGATGAATATGCTGTGCCCTGGGAGATTGAATTTAGAGAAGAACTGCCCAAATCTTTCGTTGGTAAAGTGCTAAGAAGAATGTTAGTTGAGGAAAAGTCTTAGGCTTAAGACTTTTTTGTGACCCTAAAATATGAAAAAAAAATTAGTTTTGCGTATCGCAATAATAACGAGCACAATTGTTTTCATTCTCTTTGGCATAGCTCTCTGGTTAAAACCAGAATGGCTGATTGCCCGCCTGAGAAAGAAATCTCCCGCTGTGCTTTATTCAATTGAAACAGATAAGAAAGTTGTTGCCCTCACCATTGATGACGGACCCGATTCTTGTGGGTCGCCAAGAATTTTAGACGTTCTTAAAAAATATGATGCCCACGCCACCTTTTTCCTGATTTCAAGCCATATCGCTGGTAACGAAGAATATGTTGAGCGGATGGTTGCCGAAGGGCATGAGCTTGGCAATCACCTCACTGAAGATAAGCCAAGTATTTCGTTAACCAACGAAGAGTTTGAGCAGGAGTTGCTAGAGGCGGATGCAGCGATTACTCAATATGCAAAGCCAAAATGGTTGCGCCCCGGCTCAGGTTGGTATAATAATGAGATGCTTGCCACAGCTAAAAAGCATAATTATCAATGTGCATTGGGCAATGTTTATCCCTACGACCCACAAATTAGTATTTATTGGTTTTCTGCCTATTATGTTCTGGGCAATATTAAGCCAGGCTCGGTGATTATTTTGCACGATTATAATAATCGTGGAGCGCGCACCACAAAGGCACTTGAAATTATTTTACCTAGATTACAAGAGCAAGGGTATAAAGTGGTCACTTTGTCTGAGTTGGTGAGGGAATAGTTACAGAAGACACTCGATTTAGCCGCTGTTTTCAGCGGTGGCTTATGAGAAGACCGCCGCCGAGGGCGGCGGGAGCGATATTTAAAAAGGGGAGTGTGCCCAATTACGAATATTTTATGGCTCAACGTGAATTAGCATGATAATTCATGTCTGAACCGATGATTGAAATCATCGTCTGAAACAAAAAGTACGATAAATCGCACTAAAACTTGCGCAATATAACCCGTTTCAACGGGTTTTGCATATTAGCCTTATGTTTTCAACATAAGGTAGTTAGTAGCAATCACGTCAATTCACGTTGAACCTATTTTTTTTTGGCACTCTCCTTTTACGCTGGTTTGCCCATCACCAAAACAGACCAAACGCCTTTCATCACGGTTATATTCTCTTGATTTTGTACATCAAATTGCAAATCGACTTTTCCGCCACCTACACGCCGCATGGCTTTTGTCTCAATAATCTCCATTTCAACGTGAATGGTATCGCCGAGATAAACGGGCTTGGTGAATTTCCACGAAAGAATTTCCCGAAAAGCGATTACCGTACCTTCTAAAACACCGGTGCGAAGGGCTAAACCAGAAGCTATAGAAAGCCCAAGCAAGCCATGAGCCACGCGTGCCCCAAAAGGGGTTTTTTCTGCGTAGGGCGCGTCGGTATGAATCCGGTTAAAATCGCCAGAGAGACCGGCAAATCCCACCACATCGCTTTCTGTAATGGTGCGTCCGGGAGAAACCATCTTTTGCCCCACTTCAAATTCTTCAAAATATAAACCGCGCGCGGCGGGCATTATTTTACTCATTATTAGCTCCTTATTTTTAACATTTCGCTGATTTTAGCACAAACCCTGTCAAGCTACCCAAAATTACCGTACAATAGACCCATGCAAAAATGGAACCTTGGTGCAACTGACCCACTTTCTTTAACGCTGGCAACAGACGCTCGTTTTTCTGCGCCCGATTATGGCAACGACCATATTTGGGAGATAGAAATGGCGGGCGGTGAGCCTGCTGGATTAAACTTAAGGACGACTTATGGACTGCGAGCGCGGTCTATGCGCGTTTATCCTTGCTTTAGCGAGGGCGACATCTCGGTCTGTGACCCCGCCGACTTTCTTGACCCGCCGCGTGTGACCGCTTTTTATGCTAATTTTTTGGAAATCAGCTTTTCACCATTAAAAGACCTCAAAGTCACGCTTGAGTATTGGGTTCCCGATTCTCATACGGTTAGTAGCCGCATTAGTGTCAATGATCGTAGTGCCAAAGAACGCAAAATCGGAATTGAATTAGCCGTCGTTTTATCACCCATAGACGGGCAGATTTTTCAGCCTGAGCAGATGCAAGGCGTTAATGTTTTGGCAGGTAAAACGGGCAATCTTTCTCCTCTTATTTTTCTCACAGGAGGACCCGCGCATGGCACAGCCCCTCAGCCCTCTCTTAACCTAAAATTTACGCTCGAACCAGGTGGAAAACGTCAATTTACTTGGGCACAAGCCGCGCTAGCAGAAACAGAAGACTCTTTTGAGTTGGCGCGCAAAATCCTCACGCGTTCTTGGGATGCAGAACGCGCCCGCATAGAACTAACCAATACCAGCGAAACGATAGAAATAGAAACTGGCGATAAAAACTGGGATACCGCTTTTGCTCTTAGCCAACAGGCTGCATTCCGCTTGCTTTTTGGTGCCAATGAAGAACTTCCGCACCAGAGCTTTGTGAGTGCGCGTCAGCCCGATCACGGCAACTCACTTAGAGGAGATGGCAAAGATTATTCTGCTAACTGGAGCGGGCAAACGCCCTTAGAGAGCTATTATCTCGCCAATTTATTACCCGCTCGTCCCGATTTGGGGCAGGGATTTATAAAAAACTTTATTGCTCAGCAAGATGAAGAAGGCAATATAGACCACAAAATTGGTTTAGCGGGGCAACGCAGTAAAATTTTGGCTACGCCGTTCTTGGCTTCTACCACCTGGGCACTTTACGAAAAAAGCCAAGATAAAGATTTTCTTGCAGAGGTATACCCCGCTTTACAAAAATTCTTTTGGGCGTGGTTCTCTCCTGAACACGACCGCAATCACGATACCCTGCCTGAGTGGGATCATCCCTTGCAAAGTGGATTTGAAAATCACCCTCTCTTTAGCTTTTGGCATCCATGGGCGCGCGGCGTAGATATTTCTACTGTTCATAGTCCTTCACTTTTTGCCGCGCTCTATGGGGAAGCACAAGCTCTTACTAAAATCAGCAGTGTTGTAGGCAAAAAGAATGATATAACTGTGTTGAAAGCACAAATAGACCTTCTTCAACAAGGCTTAGAAAAATGCTGGGAGCCGCGCACATCTGCCTTTAAATATATAGACAGAGATAGCGACTTAGCCCAACGTGGCAAAGTTCTCATTCGCGAAACAGGGAACGGGGTGATAAAGCTTAAAGAAAAGTTTGAGAAGGCAATTCGTATTCAAATTGAGATAAAACCAAAAGATAGATCTACGCGCCGCCCTACGGCTGAAATTACCGAATTTGTCACCAAAGTTGGCGATGATGAGTTTCTCTCTGCGCTCGATTTCAAACCCACCGATGGTGGGGCAGTTGCTACGAGTAAAAAAGTTTTTACAAAAATTGGTAAAATTACAATAGATGATATTGGCATAGAAGATAAGGTCATCATTCGCTCTGTGGATTTGCGTACCGAAGACCACACCCAGCTTTTGCCCCTTTGGGCAGAAATGATGGATGAAAACCAAGCTCGAACGCTCGTGTCTCGAACCGTGTGTGATGCCGAAAGGTTTAAGCGTCCCTTTGGCTTGCCTGCCTGCCCCAACCCGCCAACAAAAACAGCCGAAGCGGCTTGCCTCAGCGTTCACCTGCCGTGGAATCTTTTGATTGCGGAGGGATTGCTTGCGTATGGCTACAAAAATGAAGCCACGCGTCTTTTTGCTCGGCTAATGAACGCGATTATTCAGAACCTGAAAGACAATAATGCTTTTTACGAAAATTATAACGCCGAAGTTGGCACAGGGCTTGGAGAAAGAAATGCGCTGGCTGGCTTGGTTCCACTAGGATTGTTTTTAGAGATTCTAGGTGTGCACATTTTCTCAGATAAAAAAGTGCGTTTAGCGGGTGAAAACCCCTTCCCTTGGGCAGTGAGGGTGCGTTACCGCGGCTTGGACATTAAACGGGAGATGACCGAGACTATAATCACCTTTCCTAACGGCAAGCAAGTTCAAATCACGGACGTCGCGCCCTGTCTTGTATCCATCTAAAGATAGTTGGCTTAAATCATCAGAAAAATCTAAAGTTTCCCAAAAGAGAAGAAAATATGGAAGAAATGACCGAAACTATTATTCAAGCAGAGCGAATTGGCTTAATATTGATTTTAACTGCCTTATTTGTTTCTGTAATTGCCAAGCAATTGCGCTTGCCTTATACTGTGGGGCTGGTCATTATTGGGCTGGGGGTGACATTTTTATCCCAAGATAAATTAGAAATTTCACCCGAATTAATTATGGGTATTTTCGTTCCGCCCTTACTTTTTGAGGCATCTTTTCATATTCGCTTTGATGATTTAAAGCGTGATTTTGGATTAATTATGATGCTTGCTATTCCGGGGGTAATTATAACAACTGGGTTGGTTGGTTTAGCTGTTCAGGGCGGCACGGGCATGGCAATCACCACCGCCCTTGTTTTTGGTGCGCTAATTGCGGCAACTGACCCTGTTGCGGTAGTCGCACTTTTTAAGCAGTTGGGTGTTCCTAAACGATTGCAAATTTTGCTTGAGGGAGAGAGTTTATTTAACGACGGTACCGCTGTCGTAATGTTTGGATTAGTTCTTGATGTAGTGCTTGAAGGGGAATTTATTTTCTCAGAAAGCCTCGCAAGTTTTGCACGTGTGGCTGGTGGAGGTGTTTTAATTGGGAGCTTTTTAGGCTTTATTGCCGCTCAATCGATACGGCGAATTAGCGACCCCCTCGTAGAAACCGCAATTACTACAATTTTGGCATTCTCTTCTTTTCTTCTCGCCGAAGATGCGCATGTTAGTGGTGTTTTAGCCGTTGTTATGGCGGGGTTGGTAAGTGGCAATGGGGTGCCACGTGGCATGTCGCCAACAACACGAGTTGTGGTTAATAATTTTTGGGAATATATCGTTTTTCTTGCAAACTCTATACTTTTTCTAATTATTGGCTTATCTATAGACGTGCGAGTTTTAGTTGAAAATTGGCAAGCAATTATTGTCGCAATTTTAGCTATATTAGGCGCACGAGCCGTGAGTATTTATGGATTTTCTTATTTTGTTAAAGATCTTCCTAAAAAGTGGAAACATATTCTTTATTGGGGAGGGCTACGTGGGGCAATTGTTCTTGCCCTAGCCTTGAGTATCCCTTTAGGCTTCCCTGAAAGAGATCGTTTGCTGGCTATGGCATTTGGCGTGGTGCTCTTTACTTTGCTAGTACAAGGTGTCACGATGGATATGCTTGTAAGAAAAACGGGCATAATTAAACGCACAGAAAGCCAAATTGAATACGAACGTCGTCATGCACGTTTTGTTGCAAATCGTGCCGCTTTTGACCATCTTAAAGAGATGAGCAAAACGGGGCTACTCTCTAATCATATTTGGCAACAAATGAAATCTGTTTTTAGAAAGCGAGAAAACTTCCTTCTTAGTGCCCTTCAAGATACTTTGATAAAAAACCCATCTGTAGAGATAGAAGAATTAGACACTGCCCGAAGTGAAGCCTTACGCGCACAACGCTCAACCCTAGGCAACCTTTTCCGTGAAGGCGTTATCTCAGAAGATATTCACGAAGAATTAATTAGTGAAGTAGATTATGCCATCACAGAAGAGTATGTTAACTGGTCACAACTTTTAAAAATTGGCATATCAGAAAAAGCACCTATCAAAAAAATGATGGCGATTATTATTCAAGACGCTGACCTTGAAAATGCCCTCAGAGCACTGAGCACAGCTGGGTTTGGCGTAGACCAACTGCCCAGTATGGGCGGATTTTTAAATCGGCACAATATAACCTTGCTCATCGGTATTCCCGAAGGGCGTGAGGCTGATGTGCTCCCCATTTTAGAAAATGCCTGTGAAAGACGCATTCAACATATTCGCTCTCCACAAAAAGACTCAATTCTTTCACTCGTGCGCCCCATCCCTGTAGAGATAGGTGGCGCAACAATTTTCACTTTTAATATCGAGGCTTACCATGAGTTCTAACGAAATGAAAATGCTCATCGCCATTGTTCGCGATGCAGACTTAGATAAAATCCTGAAAAATTTGCTCAACGAAAACTTTCGCGTTACAAGAATTGCCTCCAGTGGCGGTTTTTTCCGTAGAGGCAACGCAACGCTTATGTTGGGTGTGACAGAAAAAAGAGTAGATGAAGCCCTTCTCATCATCCAAGAAAATTGCGCCCCATCCCTAGACCTTGCCGTTAAACACGCCACCGTCTTCGTGCTAGATGTGGATAGATTCGAGCAGTTTTAAGTTCTTCTTGACATAGGCAGCGCAACGCGCGTGAATTTTGGCTTGGCGCGCGTTGGTAAGCTTTTGTGGGACTTTGAGGTATTTTCAAAAAAGAATCCACAAAGTCACACAAAGAATGAGAAAAAAATCTGCAAAATCTGTGGATAATTTTATGACTTACAAATATGCTGACTCAAAATCCTAAAGAGCCACTCTTGCACAGCAGAGGGACTTAAGCAATCTCTTTAGTAAGCGTTCAGCTGTATTAAAATTATGCCTTAAGTTTTTAACGTGAATGCTCGCGAATGGGCGAATAACGCGAATTTCAATGCTTTTATTGCATTTTTTTAGAAAATTTATACGT
>CAZAWS010000036.1:0-8048 GCA_964488755.1 uncultured Anaerolineaceae bacterium
TAGTTGTAGACGATAACCGCATGAATCGCCTTAAACTCTCACGCGGGTTAAAAGAACAAGGGCATAGTGTAGAAGTGGCTGAAAACGGAAAAATAGCCCTAAAAATGCTTGAAAGTGAAGTTTTTGATATGGTTCTTCTCGATATAGTCATGCCAGAAATGGACGGCTATCAGGTTTTGCAAGAAATGAAGGGAGATGATAATTTGCGCGAAATCCCCGTCATTATTATTTCGGCCATAGATGAAATGGATAGCATCGTAAAATGTATAAAAATGGGCGCAGAAGATTATTTGCCAAAACCCTTTGATCCTATTTTATTAAGGGCACGTATAGGGGCGGAGATGATGAAAAAAAGATTAGAAGATGAGAAGCAAGCCTATCTCGAAGAACTGAAAATTGAGCGAGAGAAATCTGAACGGCTTTTGCTTAATATCTTGCCCAAAGCAATTGCAGAGCGATTGAAACAAGGTGAGGGGGTCATAGCCGATAAATTTGCCGAAGTCACCGTCCTTTTTGCCGATATCGTTAAATTTACCCCGCTTTCTGCTGGTATGCCCGCTACCGAAGTTGTGAATTTACTGAACACTGTTTTTACAAAATTTGATGAGCTTGTAGCAAAGCATAATTTGGAGAAAATCAAAACCATCGGCGATGCCTATATGGTGGTTGGCGGTTTGCCAGAATCACGACCAGACCATGCCGAGGCTGTCGCCAATCTGGCTTTAGATATGAGCAAAACTAGTTTTGAAACCCCAGACCATAGAGCCGTTCAGCTTCGCATTGGCATTCATTCTGGCGCAGTGGTAGCTGGCGTGATAGGCACGCAAAAATTTAGCTACGATTTATGGGGCGACACGGTGAACACAGCCGACCGTATGCAAGCGCACGGCTTGGATGGGCAGATTCAGGTCACAGAAGTGACCTACAAAAAATTGCAAGACAAGTATATTTTGGATGAACGCGGCATAATTGAAGTAAAGGGAAAGGGAGAGATGAAAACCTACCTTCTTAAAGGAAGAAAACAGGAAAATGCGCTACGCGCGTGAACTTGTACTTGCGTGCCATCCAGCAACATTTTTCTAACGTAAAGGTCCACGCCGCGCACCCCGTTTGGGGTTCTGGCACTCAAGCCTGAAACTTGTACTGAGCCGTGTCGAAGTGCCGTTTGTCGCGGTGCATTTAATCCATCTACAAAGAGGAGATTTCAATGAGCAATCTCAATAAAAAAAACAATGCCGATAATAATCTAAATTCCGATGTGAGTGGTGATGTTGAATATGCCCTGCGAGAATGGCGCATAAAGGCATTAAATGTTTTGTTAATCGTTATTTCTGTCCTTGCTTTGATTCCGATGGTTGGCATACTTAGCACGGCTTATAACGATTTGGGTCAGAGAATTTCGGCGGTAGTTTTTCTTGTTTTTTATTTTATCACTTTGGGAATAACGATATTTAGACAAATAGACTTTCGTTTGCGTGGTTGGCTTGTTATTTTTATTGTTTATGCTACCCAAGTGCTTAGTTATGCACGCGGCGGGTTGGTGGGAACGGGGATGGTTTATGCCGTAATACTCCCTATTTTGGCAATTATTTTAATTAGCGTGCGCGCTGGGTGGATAGTGACAGGCGCAAATATCTTAACCTTTGCCCTTTTTGCCGTATTATTTGATAGGGGCATGATAAGTGGCTGGTTGCTTTATCCCGATAGCCCTCTTGATTTAGAAACTTGGTTATTAGAAGGGGCTGGCACCCTGCTGGCTTTGGCATTAGCACTTGTTTTAGCTATTAATTTTTATCGTTTTCAAGAAAAAGCAATAGAAGCAAAGAGTCGTGCTTCTATGAAATTGGCTCAGATCAATGCAGAATTAGAAGCGCGTGTAGAAGCAAGAACGGCTGAAATAACGCAGACCAATGATAAATTAGTAGATGAAATTTCTGAACGAGTAGAGACCGAAAAGTTATTGCGTAAATCTCAGCACCAATTAGAGGCCTCTTTTCAACGAGAGCAAAATCGGCGTGAGTTGGCAGATACATTGCGTGAAGTATCAAGCAGACTTTCTTCTGCGCTAGACCGCCAAAAAGTTTTTGACTTAATTCTCAACCAGTTGGGCAATGTAACTGTGACGCATCATGCCGTTTTACATTTGCTTACAGAGGATGGTTTAAGGTTAAAGTTAGTGGCTTTGCATGATAATGAGAGAAACGAGAGCGAATATCCTGCCATAGTAAAAGTTGATCTTTATCCCTTGAACAAAGCGGCAATAGAAGGGAAGAAAGTTGTCTTGGTGCCCGATGTCTCTAAAGATGAACGCTGGGTAGAGGTTGGCTCTACCATACGCTCTTTTGTTAATGCGCCTTTATTGGTTCAGGGGCGTGTGATTGGGTTATTAACAGTGGGAAGACGTGATGAAATTTCTTATACTGAGGATGATGCTGAAACTATTTTAGCTTTTGCTACGCAAGCAGCACTTGCCCTTGAGAATGCTCGGCTATACACTGAGACTCAAGAGCGTGCTCAGCGAATGAGGCTTTTACACAGAATATCCTTAGAGGTAAATAGCTCCCTAGATTTAACTCGTACTATGTCTTCTGTATGCCAGCAATTGGTGGAGAACTTTCCATTTTGCGACCATGCGGGCTTGTTGCTTTTTGATGATGAATATGAGGTTGGCGAAGTAATTGCCGAGTATCCCAATAAAGACGCTGTAGGGGTATTTTTGTCAATGGAAGATAATTTAGCCACCCAAAGTGTTGTTAGTACAAGGCAACCACTAGGTATATATGATGCTCAGAATGACGCAATAATGGGAGGCACTCAAGAAGCAATGCGAGATGTTGGTATTCAATCTATTCTTATCGTGCCGCTCTTTGTTGACGATCGTGTTATCGGGACAATTGGCATAGATGCAATAGATACACAGCATCATTTTTTGTCAGTTGAGATGGAGTTGGCACAGGCTATAGCCGCACAACTTTCGATGGCGGTGGCTAACTCACAACTTTATGCAGAAATGCAACGGCAAAAACAGCATTTTGAAACGCTTATTCAAAATAGCCCCATGGCGATTATTGTTGGTGATATAGATTCTAATACGACTTCATGGAATCCTGCCGCAGAAAGAATGTTTGATTATACAGAAGCGGAAGCAATAGGGCGTCATATTGACGAACTGGTTTCCAATGAAAATGTGGATGAAGAGGCATCTTCTTATACAGGGAAAGTTGGAGAAAGAAAGACAGTGCATGCAATTACCAAGCGTCCCCGCAAGGATGGTACTTTATTAGATGTAGAGATGTTTGGTATTCCTCTGATTGTAGATGAAAAGCAAGTTGGGCATATTACCATGTATCACGATATAACCGAACTGCAACGTGCGCGCCATGAAGCTGAATCTGCGAATAGGGCTAAGAGCGCATTTTTAGCAACCATGAGCCACGAAATTCGTACCCCGATGAATGCCGTTATTGGGATGACCAGTTTATTACTTGATACCGAGCTAAATGCAGAGCAATACGAATTTACTCAAATTATCAGACAGGGTGGTGACGCGTTATTGATTATCATTAACGATATTCTTGATTTCTCTAAAATAGAAGCCGGCAAGATGATATTAGAGATGCAACCTTTAGACTTGCATGAATGTGTTGAAAGTGCATTGGATTTGGTAGCTTCAAAAGCGGCAAAGAAAAAATTGGAATTGGGATATTTGATTGATCCCGAAGTTCCCCTAGCAATTATTGGCGATGTGACTCGTTTACGTCAGATCTTAGTTAATTTGCTTAGCAACGCTGTAAAATTCACCGAAGAAGGTGAGGTGATGGTGCGGGTAACTAGCGAGACAAAAGGTAAAGTTGAAAAGGGAAAAGAAGGACAATTGGTTGAACTACGTTTTTCTGTTCGTGATAGTGGTATCGGTATTCCCAAAGAAAAACTTGACCGACTTTTCCAATCTTTTACGCAAGTAGATGACTCTACAACGCGTAAATATGGCGGGACAGGGCTAGGCTTGGTCATCAGCAAACGTTTAAGCGAAGAAATGCAAGGCACTATGTGGGTAGAAAGCGAGATGGGCATTGGCTCTACCTTTAATTTCACCATTCTAGCAAAAACAGCACCTAGTATGTTGCGTCCTTACCAACAAGTGCAGCAACCTGATTTACGCGGTAAAAAAGTTTTAATTGTGGATGATAATGCCACCAATCGCCGTATTTTGATTGCGCAAGTAAAGGCTTGGGGCATGGAGGCTCATGCTACAGATAAACCGAGTGAAGCCTTAGCATGGCTAGAGCAAGGCAAAACTTTTGCACTTGCCCTCCTTGATATGCAAATGCCAGAAATGGATGGATTGATGCTAGGCTCTGAAATACGCAAAATAGAAAAAGGCACAGATTTAGAAAATGAGCCTTTGCCATTAATTATGCTCTCTTCTTTGGCTCGTTCAGAGATACGAGGGGATTCATCAGAAGAACTTGAGTTCCCTTTTAAGGCATTCTTGATGAAACCAATTAAATCTTCGCGTTTATATAATACTTTAATCGGCATTTTGGCAGATGGAAATGAATTAGTAGACATATTTGAAAAACCAGATGCGCCACAATTTGATTCTCAGATGGCAAAGCGTTTACCACTTCGTATTTTATTAGTGGAAGATAACGCTATCAATCAACGATTGGTAGTTCACATGTTGGGAAGGATGGGCTACCACCTCGATATATCAGAAAATGGTGTAGAAGCTCTTGAAGCATTACACCGTCAAAATTATGATCTTGTATTAATGGATTTGCAAATGCCGAAAATGGGTGGGTTAGAAGCTACAGAAAGAATACGAAGTGATTTTCCCGCTGATGAGCAACCGCGCATAATTGCCATGACCGCCGCCGCTATGAAAGATGAGCGAAAGTCTTGTATAGATGCAGGGATGAATGATTATGTCAGCAAGCCTATTCGCGTCCCGGCTTTGGTGAATGCGTTAAATAAATGCCAACCTCGGCAAACGAAAGAATTAAAAGAAGAAAATATTATAGAAGAAAAGAAAGAAAAAGCAGCTAAATTTTCAGTGGGCGTGGAAGCTTTGTTAAAGTCATTAAACGATGAGGTAGATTTTCTCGCAGAATTGATAGATATTTATCTCGAAGACGCGCCCAAAATGCTTTTAGAAATGCGCCAAGCCATAGAAAATGATGATGCAGCCTTATTGCACCGTTCGGCGCATAGCCTCAAATCAAATAGTAAGGAGTTTGGAGCAACCGCTCTTGCTAATTTGTGCTTAGCATTAGAAATGATGGGGAAAATAGAAAACTTGGATGGCGCAAAAGAGAAAATGACACAGGCTGAGGCAGAATATGCTGAGATTGAGAAAATCCTGAAAGCAGATAAGGCAAAAATATAAACTATGATTCAGAAAAACCCATCTGAGAACTTATCTCTTTGGCGTGTTCTGTCTGGTAGTATTGCCTTTGCTTCTTTTCTCGCAATGCTCGATTTAAGCCATCTCGCCACGGATAAAGGATTCTCGCTCGCACAACCTAAATGGCTCATTCTTTCGGCAATTATCGCCATAACGGGGATATTAGCCGTCTTTCTCTTTGCCTTTACATGGAGAAAGTCATTTGAGAAATTAGAAAAATCCTACGATAGCTTTTTATCTCGTGGGGAAAAATTAAAATGGCTCTTCAACACGCTTTTTATTGTCAGTTTATTTCTTCTGCCTTTCTTTGCTTTAGACCCTTATCTAGGGGCTTTATTGGGCAATCGCCTGTGGATTAAAATTCTTCTTTTCCTTCTACTCACCTTTTTGGGTGCGTCTTTTATGCGTGTAGCCAGAAAATCCCCTGAAAACAACAGCAAAGAAACTTCATGGCTTCAAAGCATCCTTCTCGCCGCGCTCGCGCAACTTCTCATCTATCAACTCGTGATGGTGGGACTTTATATAACAAATTATCCCTTTGCGTTAGGGTGGACGCGTGACAGCCGCTATTATTATGCCTCGCTCTTTTTCTCAGAGCGCATCTACGGGCAAAATCTCCCGCTCCCAATTTTGCATCCTAGCCTTCATTTTATTTTGAGCCTGCCCTTCTTGCTTGGCAAAATGCCAATTTGGGTACATCGCGCATGGTCTGTGATTCTAACGCTCGGATTATCATGGGCAGTCTCAGTTACTTTATTTAAAAAGCACCGCAAAAACACGCTCACTATTTTTTTCATAATTTGGGCGTTTCTCTTTCTCGTGCAAGGCTCAGTTTATGCCCACCTTCTCATTCCTACTTTAATTATTCTTCTTTTTGTCTCTCCTGAAAACAAAAAACGCGCTTGGGTGGCAATTATCATTGCTTCTGCTTGGGCGGGGCTGAGCCGCATCAATTGGTTCCCTGTCCCCGCTATGCTTGCCGCGCTAATTTATTTTCTTCAACCAGTCCCTGAGCGGAGCGAAGCGCAGACGAAGGGCGGAATTGGATCTATACTGCGTTACTTCGCCCTCCCCGCCGCGTGGTTTTTCACGGGCATCGCAACCGCTTTTCTCTCGCAAGCTCTCTACATCCAACTTTCTGGCAATGGCGCACGGGATGAGTTTTTCACCAGCCTCGCCTCCGATCTACTTTGGTATCGCCTTTTGCCCAATGCCACCTACGCGCCCGGCATTTTGTGGGGGGCTATTTTCCTTTCTCTACCCTTAATTATTCTCGTTTTTTACGCGAGCAAAAAATGGGATATTCTTCAAAAACTGGGCATTTTTTCGATATTATTTGTTCTTTTTGTGGGGGGATTGGTCGTCAGCGTGAAGATTGGCGGCGGTGCCGATTTACATAATATGGATGCTTATTTCGTCAGCATTTTACTTGTGGGGACGACCGCCCTCGCGCGTGAATTTGAACAGGATAGCCCTCGTGAACATCTGCGTGGCGTTTGGCTTTTTTCTGCCAGTCTCATTTTGGCGTGGTTCATTTTGCGCGGGCAAGGTTCGTTTGGATACGATAAAGTGGCAACAACTGCTCAATTAAACGCGCTCCAAGCCCAAAGCACGCGCGTCGCGGAGGCGGGAGACGAAGTCCTCTTTATTTCACAGCGTCATCTGCTGGCAGTGGGATTAATCGAAGATATCCCCCTCGTCCCAGAATATGAAAAAGATGTGCTAATGGAAATGGTGATGTCTAAAAATGGGGCATATATGGGGAGATTTTATAAAGACCTGCATGACCAGCGTTTTGGCTTGATTGTGATTGACCCGCAAAAAGATTCTCTGGTAGATGAAAAACGCTCTTTCGGCGCAGAAAATAATATCTGGACATTGAAGGTAACGCGCCCGCTTTGGTGTTATTATGAGCCAAAAGTATTAATTGGGGCGGTAGAGCTATATACGCCACGCACCGAGCCGCTAGATTGCGATTAAATCTTTGTAGTAACTGCTTTAGCGGTTATTAGGCACATTTTTTGAATTCCCCCACAACTCTTAAAATATCGAAACCCTCTGCAAAGTCTTTTTCAGCTAACGCACCATGTCGTACCATTGTTGCCCGAAGCAACTCTGCGCCAAAATAGTATTTGTCGGCGTAAGTTTTATATTGCGCTAAAGCCTCGATTTTTTTATTCACATTTTCCTCATTGACCTCAACAAAGAAATTGGGGAAAAATCCATGACTAGAACGCATTACGTCAAAACCTAAAACGGTGATCCCACGATAGGCGCGTAAGGCTTCTTGCGTGACCGTATTATGATCTTGATGAATATCTTCTTTGCTATGGGTGAAAATAATATCGGGTTTGATTTCTCGGCGTAATTTGAGCAGATATTCTAAAACTTCCTGACGATGAGCGGGAAGGTAGCGTGTTTCAAATTTTTCTACAATCACCTTCTCTCGCGGGACTCCTAAAACTTTCATGCTTTCATAATGTTCAGAAAGCACATTTCGCAGGGTAGGGTTTTTCTGATTATCTGAGAGCGTGACGCAAGTCACCTCGCAGTGGGGGAGTATATTATGAATCAGCGCGCCCGCGCCTAACTCAATATCGTCAGGGTGTGCGCCGATGAAAAGGACTCGTTTTCCGTAAAA
>CAZAWS010000036.1:8148-10905 GCA_964488755.1 uncultured Anaerolineaceae bacterium
CCTACAAAACCACCGACAACCTTCGTCATAACCAAGTTGCCATCTTTTTCTAATCTTTTCTGGGCAGTGGCAGTGATTTTTGCCATCACATCTTCAAATTCTTCTGCGCCATTGAAAAGGTCGCCCCATAATTTGCGGTCTTCAGATAGAGACGCGCGCACATAAGCAATAAAAGGCTCCACTGTGGGGAAAGTGAGTGGGTTTTCAAAGACATTTACATCTACTTTAGCAAAAGTGTCTTTCATTGCAGATAAAATTTCGCTCTCGTATCGTGAGCTTCCCGGCATGGGCGGGATGACCATCCCCGTTGCCTCGGTGATAATTTCGTAAAATAATTGCTTATTTGCGGGCAATGGTCCCGATGTAAATAAACGCCCGCCTGGTTTGAGCACGCGGTGCATCTCTTTGATGGTCGCGGGAATGTCTGCCGCGTAATAAATAGCGAAGCAGCAAGATTGCAAATCAAATTCGTTATCGTCAAAGGGGAATTTTTTGTCGAAATCAAGTGGTATTAATGTGAAAGGATTGCCTAATTCTTCGTTTACGCTACGGGCTTTGGTGAGCAATTCCTCGTTCACGTCCCCACCAATAATTTCAGCTTTTCCCTTGCTGTGGTCAAAATATAATTTGCATTGTTTGCCTGCGCCACAAGCCACATCTAAAATTTTATCGTCTGCTTTTGGCTCAAGTAATTCGAGCATCCATTCGTCAA
Organism: uncultured Anaerolineaceae bacterium; assembly: GCA_964488755.1. GTDB lineage: Bacteria > Chloroflexota > Anaerolineae > Anaerolineales > Villigracilaceae > Desulfolinea. The sequence continues at coordinate 8,861 of CAZAWS010000036.1, forward strand.
TATCATGCGCGCCAAATTCTTCGTGGATATTGATGCGTTTTAGCAAATCGTTGGTTGTTTCTTTATAATCAATTTTCATATTTTCCTCATGATAAAAGTAGTTATTGCCCTCGAATATACCACAACTTATGCTAAAATGCTGTGGCGATAAAAGAAAATTATTGGAGTAATTTCATGGCAAAAAATATCATCATTCCCGCCGTAAAAGGCACGCGTGAATTCTATCCCGAAGCAATGGCACTACGCAATTATCTGCACCAAAAAGTGCGCCAAGCCTCAGAATCTTTTGGCTATCAAGAGTGGGACGCACCCTATATTGAAAGCCTCGAACTCTACGCGGCAAAATCTGGCGAAGAATTGGTCAAAAAGCAATCCTTCACCTTTGAAGACCGCGGCGGCTCGCAAGTCACTTTGCGCCCCGAACTCACCCCCAGCCTCGCCCGCATGATCGCGAAAAAACAACGTCAACTCGCCTACCCCGTGAGATGGTGGTCTTTTGGACCATTTTGGCGATACGAACGTCCGCAAAAGGGACGCTCACGCGAGTTTTTTCAGTGGAATATAGATCTGCTGGGACCGGATTCCCCCGAAGCGGATGCGGAACTCATCGCGGTTGCCGCCAAATTCATGCAGTCGGTCGGACTTGACCCAAGCGTGGCGCGCATCTACGTCAACAATCGGCGTTTGATGGACGCGAAATTTGACGCGCTCTCTATTCCTCCAGAACAGCGTTTAGGGGTTTCAAACCTTGTAGATCGCAGAACCAAGATGAAGTCCGATGCGTGGAATAAATACGCCCTCGAATTTGGTTTATCCCAAGCTCAACTTGATGGATTAATCGAAGTTCTTGAGAACAAAGAACTCTGGAAAGAATCAGAAGATTTAGTGCGCCTATTTAAAGCATTAGATGCGCTCGGTGTGAGCGAATATGTAGAATTTGACCCCAATATAGTGCGTGGTCTTTTATATTACACAGGTACCGTTTTTGAAGCCTTTGATGTGAGCGGCAGCGTGCGCCGCTCCATTTTGGGTGGTGGACGCTACAACAACCTTCTCGCAGATGTGGGCGGCGATCCCCTCTCCGCAGTCGGTTTTGCAATGGGAGATGTCGTGGCTGGCATCGTATTGGCGGAAAATGGCTTACTCCCAGAATTCAATTCTTCGCCTGCGCCTGTTTTGGTAACGGTTTTTGGGGAGGAATTCCAATCTGAATCTTTGGCTCTTTCGGCAGAGTTACGTGCGGCGGGCATCAATGTGACCGCCTATCCAGAAGTGACGAAGATGAAGAAACAGTTCAAGTTTGCAAATAAGATGGGGATGCGTATCGCGTTGATTGTAGGGTCTGACGAAGTGGAGAATGCTGAGGTTGCCGTCAAAAATTTGATGAGCGGCGAGCAAGTTAAGGTCGCGCGCGCGGAAGTCCCAGAAGAAATCCAAAAAATGCTTGCGAGTGATTGAGGGTGATGATATAATCTGCGGGCTATAAAATGGTGGCTGTAGCTCAGCTGGCAGAGCACCTGTCTGTGGAACAGGATGTCGCGGGTTCGAGCCCCGTCAGCCACCCAAGTATAGAATCACAAAGTCCCAAAACTGTATACAGTCTTGGGGCTTGTGCTTCACTTACTCATTTCACTGCGCCACTAGAGGGTATTCGCCCTCCGCCTGTGCTATGAGCTAACCGCTTGTAGCATCCTCCAGATTTATCAAGTTTGGGAAAAAGGACAGGGATTCACCATCTATAGTAACCGAGCGTGGCACGGTGACGTGAGTACATCAGAGCAGTTATACCATCTGTCTTGGAGCTACCCATGCCTACTACCCTTGAATCTCTCCCTAGTTATATCAGCCTAAACGAAGCTGGCAGACGGCTTGGTCTCAATTCAGTTCGCTTGCAAGACTTGATTCGCACTGGTACACTGAATGCAATCAGGATGAAAGGAGAGACTATCGTGGACGAAGAGAAGGTAGAAGAAATAGTATCTAAGCCCAAGAAGGAAGACCTCGAAGAGTATAAGCAGTTTGCTCACTTGGCGGGGGAAAAGATT
>CAZAWS010000037.1:0-10895 GCA_964488755.1 uncultured Anaerolineaceae bacterium
TAATGTCTCGAATGCCCCACTCAATCATAGGACCTGAGAGTGTACCCCAAACCGCGGTCACGATGGCGACCAAGGCAATTGCAACCAAAGTTAGCCCTTTCGTAGAGCGGAAGAGGTAAGTAAGGCGTTTTCCTAGAAATTCTTTCATAATTAACTTCTCCTTATAGATTAGGAATAAGGTTTGTGGGAAATATCCCATTTTTGAAACTGTACAGTGATTTGAAAAAATACTTCCTAGAGAGTATACCTAAGAAGATAACATAAAGTAGATGATGCGGCTTTATTAAAAGGCAAATTTGATGAAGTCTGCAAAAAAATATCCGCAGTCTACTATTCTTGAAGACTGCGGATATTTTGAATGGATATTGCTTATTTCTTAATATCTTTCATGAAGCCAAAGGTGAAAGCAAGAGCCATGAGTAAAAGCAGGGGGGCTAAAATTGCCATAACAACGGTTTCACTGAAGAAGAGCAATTGTTTTCCTGCTTTTAAGAAAGCTAAAGCCATTCCACCAAGGCTAATTAGAATGCCGCCAACAGCAACTAAGCCGTATCCCTTGCGCGCTTCTCCTTTAATGCAACGGAAGAGAGGAATCCCGACAATAATTAATCCAGCTACGCCGTGAAAAAGAGGAACAGCGATGCTTTTCAATGAATTTCCTGTGATGCTAGTAAAAGCAACCGCGAGGAAGCCGATCAATGCAAACCAAGAATAAGCCTTTTTATATTCCGGCATGAATTGATTCATCAAGCCCAAAGAAAGACCAAGTGGAATTAAGGTCGCTACGGTTAAAATATAGGGCGAGGCTAAAAGTCCCCAGCCGCCGAAGATTAGCAAAACGCCTGAGACAAATAAAACAGCCATAGCCATCATATAATAAATATCATGGAGGGCTTTGTCTTTGCTGTAGCGTCCCCAAAAACGCCAAATAATATATAGGGCGGTTAAGCCTGTAAGTAGAAGAAGTGCTTGGTCAAGAAATTTCATGGTATTTTCTCCTCGTGTAGAAATGAATAAAATCAATCTGAAAGCCTTAGACAATTATATCGCAATTATTGGGACAAAGCTTGAAATTCTTGGATATAAGTTACATGGATATTAACGCTAGATGAGAAGAATGGTTGCGGGCAATTTGAGTTGGGGAGCAGAAGGTGTTAGAGAATAGGCACGCAAGCGTAAATTCACGTTTGTCGCATTTGCAAGATGTTGGAGGGAGAAAATTTTGGGGAGGTAGAGAGGGATGATGCGAAGATAACGCGTGAATCATTCCTAAGAATTAATAATCTTAATTGTTTTTTCTACTAAAAATTGATTGAGTGCATCGCAGGACGATGTGTTTCTGAATTTGCTGAAATTATCCCAGTTTTTGAAGTTTTTGCCTGTGATCCGGGAACATTCAAAAGCATCAAACTTTTTGATAAATGCCTTGACCAGAATAATCGCCATTCTGAAAAACTCAGAATCCATTGCTCTGTAGATATTTTTTAATTTGGCAGGTTCTGTGTTTCTGGTGTCAAGAGCATATTTGAGACCGAGTGCCATAAGTGCGCCTGAGAGCGCGCCGCATCCGCCACCAGCTAAGCCGATACCACCATCTAATGCGACAGATATTTGTTCCAGTTTTTCGTTGCCAATGCCTGTTTCTTCTCTAATTTCTTTGAGAATTTTTTGAGCGCAATGTTCGCAACTTTTGGATATACTTTTTCTTGTTTTGGGCTTGCTCTCGTTAGAATTATATTTCTCCACAAAATAATCCATGCTTGCGCCAGACCGAGCGACGCATCCCTTTGCTTTTTGCGGATTAAGTAATCCAAGCACCGTAATTCTTTGATAATTAAGTTCTTCTCTTTCACGGCAGAGAGACGTGCCGAATTTATTCTCAAACCAAGAGATATTTTCTTTAATTTCATCTAAAAGCTGAACTTCATCTTCAAGAGTCCACTGCCCAGATAATTCCTTATCTCGGATCATGGCAGAACTAATCGCTCCACCAATCACAACGCCACAGGTTGAGCCATTATTCAAAATTCCGCCAGCAAGACCGGTTAAAGACATAATCAAGTCATCGTTTTTAATCCCTAGCATATCTTGCAATGGGATTAATTGAGATTTCGCGCAATTAAAGGTGGTAAAGAGCAATTTCTTTGATTGTTTACTGTAAGAGTTTGATTTCAAAATATTTTAAGACACCAGACCTCAGATATCAGACTTAAGATTTTTTCAAAAATTGAAATCTTAGGTCTGAGGTCTAAAGTCTTACCTCTTTCGATACGTCGAAATAGTCACGCCATTAAACACTTTTCTACTATTTTTAATAAGTTCAAACTTATCGGCTTTGATTAAACTTTCTAAACCATCATTTGCTATATACCCTTTGAAATTACGATAATGTTCCCCGCCTGCGATATGTTCGATTAAATCGATACCCATTTTGCCAAGTCGCGTAGTTTTTTCATCGAAAGTATAATCAACGATCAGAGCAATGCCATCTTCTTTGATGAGGCGATGAGCTTCTTCTATCATGTTCTCTTGCGTTTCTCTATCTTTTTCATGAATCGCAAAACTAATCATGACAATATCAAATACGGCATCATCAAAACTAGTTTTTGTAGCATCTTCAGCATAAATTTTTATCGGATGCCCGCCCTTTTTGGCTACACTCAACATCGCTTCTGAAAGATCAAGACAATGCAGATTCTTGAATCCGTTTTTTGAGAGCAATTTTAGTTGGTTGCCTGTGCCACAGCATAAATCTAAAATTACGCTGTCTTTGTGTTGTGAAAGCTCTTCCATCACGGCTAATCTTATGGGATTAAGGGCTAAATAGAGCATTGGGTCATAGATTTTTGCTGAGGAAATGTATTCTTCTTTCATTTGCTGCTCCTTCGTGGAATAAGAAAAGGTGTCATCTTTTTATAAGCCACATAATCTGCGCCATATCTTTGCGCCAATTCTTTTTCTTCGATATTTTTGATATATAACAAAATTGCCGCAGAAAAAATCAAGACAATAATCAGAGAAGAGATTGAGCCAAGAGCAATGCTGATTCCTAGATAAAAGTTAATTAATCCCAAAGCAAGCGGGTTACGCGTAAAAGAATACGGGGCTTGGATAACCAGTTTTTGAGTCGCCATTAAAGGCATGGGGGTTCCTTTCCCCATTTCTTTTTGTGCCTTGAGCGTCCAGAGTAAAAAGAAAATGCCCCCCAAAAACATCACGCCGCCTAAAATTGAGCGTAAGAAGGGAAAGGGAATTTCAGGGAAATTTAAAAGTGCGTCAAAAATGAATTTTGGGAGGAGAAAAAATAAGGCAGGGAAGAAAAAAAAGAAGACAAAAATAGGCAATGCTTTCGCCAAAAAATGATTTTTCGGCGAAAGCGGATTTTTCGATGCCTCAACGATTTTGTCAACGAGTTTCACTATGCCCCCTCGCCAATTCTTGTTTTGTGCGAAGAGCTTTTTTCTTTCGGCCATTGCGTTGCCATTTGGCAATATAGGGCAACAAATATAAATAGGCACCCGTAATAGCTAAAATAAGCATCATTGGCGATTGAAATTTATCGACTTGCTTTAATAAAACTTGCCAAGAAGGATTTCCTGAAAATTTTATAACAATGATAATCGGAATGAGAATTGCGGTTGGTACTGCGAGCCAACGATGAAATTTGCGAAGCCATTTATTTAGAAATTTAGTCATTTTGATTTTCCTTAAGAGTTATTTTCTGCCGCGTTGAGTGCTTTCTCAAGCAGGCTAATTAGAGTTTTTCGCTCTGCGGGTGTTAACCCAGCGAGAAGTTCTTCAAATTTTCGACTTTGGAAACGGTACGCGCGTTTGTAAACTTTTTCTCCTGTGGGCGTGAGAGAAAGTTGCACAGCGCGACCATCCTTGGGGTGAGGCTTGCGTGCTATTAATTTGCTTTTTTCTAGCTGACGCACGCTCACGCTCACAGTCGGCGTGGAGAGTTTCAACGCCTCTGCCATCTCATGGATGCCGCAATAGGGATTGCTGGTTACATACTCGATCAATGCCAAATGGGAGGGAGAAGCCTGCACCCCTTCGGGGGGGGAGATGCCCGATCCTAAACGACGTAATCGCCTAGCTAGGCTCAGAAACTTTTTTGCGCTTTCTTCGAGATTGTTTTTCATAATTTCTCTCAACCAGTTAGTTAGTAAAACTAACTATATCTCAAGAGAAATATTCTGTCAATCAAAGAGTGTATTAGTTTTGTTAATATTTGGGAGTTTACAAGGAATCCGTTCCCTTTAGGGGAACGGATTCCTTGTTTGAGATTTCAAAAAATTGTAATTAAATCTTGAGCTTTACCCCAACTTCAACACAACCGTATCTTCAATGGCACAAGTTTCAACACACTCCAAACATTGAATACACTCCAAATTACGCATATTTTCGGGGATGGCTTCAATACCCATTGGACATTCGGTATCACAACGTCCGCAATCGGTGCATTTACGATTATCAATGGTCACTCGTAGCGGAGCGATTTTGTTGAAAATCGCCAAAGCCGCGCCAAGCGGACAAAGATATTTGCACCAGAAGCGTTTAATCAACATCGAGGTAAAGATAAATGTGAGCAAAACGCTGGCAAGCAGAGGCGTAAGCTGAAAACTGAATACGGCTCGTGCCGGACAAATCTTGTGTAATGGTGGATAAATCGCTTGGACGCTGGCGATTAAAACCACAAGCAGGATGAGGTATTTTAGATAACGCGCCCATTTGTCTACTTTTGGCGGGAGTTCTATGGGGAATTTCGCTTTGCGCCGCTTCCCGCGTATATGACGCTTGCTTCCGCCGCTCAAACGACGTGCCCAACCCGCAAACATATCCTGCAATGTGCCAAGTGGACACATCCAGCCGCAGAAGGAGCGTCCTGAGAGCAATGAGACCCCTAAAACGCCAATGAGGATAGCGAAATTAAGCAAATTAGTGGTCTTGAGCGTGTGACCTGTGGTGACATAGTGAAAAAATGTCTCAATCCCACCCATTGGGCAGAATGCGTCAAATGCGCCGCCTGTTGATTCGCGTCCCGGCATGACGTGGCGTAAACCGAGTAAAACAGTAACGAATAAAAACATCCGTTGGATAATACCGCGGACTTTAGTGATAGAACCACGTTCTTTTGTTTTTGTTTTTGCCATGAGTGTTTGTTTTGCAAGACCCTAAAGGTTTTCTGAATCTTTAGGGTCTTTTCGTGAGGAGATGCTAAAAACCGGCAGATGCTAGTGAGCCGGTGTCAAGCCAAGGGCAAGAGCGATTACGGTACAGACCACGAGGGTTGTGATGATGATAATCGGGTAATCGTATTTGTCTATTTTCACGCGAATCTCCCAATCATCCTAGATTTTTATTTTGCCATTCTTCAATCATTTTTGTGGTTTTGGGCATGAGCATGTAAATGAGCAAGCCTGTACCCATTATTGGGGCGACTAAGAACATGGAGAAGCGACCTTGAATGATAACATCCGTAATGCCGACAGGGAATCCGCCAAACATGGACATGGCTGCTGCGAAAACGCCGAGGGGAATTATCCATGGCTTGCCTTTGATGAGTGCGTAGATGAAGAATGTCCAGACAATTGCGCCTAACCAGTTTACAAGTTGCGACATGGCGTACATCGAAGCGATGAAACCTTTGGCTTCGGTTTGGTAGCGGGAAATTGCGCCAACGCCATCAATATAGGTGAGGACATACGCCAGCCCACTGACGAAGGCGAAGATGATGATTTTGTTATCTACGCCGCCGATGAGGAGCATCCCAAACCAAAGGACGAGGGCGATTAGGAAGACCCAAATGGTGGGCGTGGGCAAACCGATGCTGGCGGGGGGAATCATGGGGAAGAAGCCAGCGAGGAGTTGTATGGTAGCGGCGACTGCGCCGATGCTCCATGCCCAGTTGGCTTTCTTTGTGAAGCCGTAGAGCACCATAACCCAGAGTGCACCCGCAGAGACACCTAGCCAACTTAGCATAGCAAAGACGATTTGCACAGTGATGGCTTCGTCTGGGCGTTCGCCCATGATTTTTCCATCGATATTGGTTTGATAGATGCTGGCGAGAAGGAAGAGAATTAGCAATCCGGTAAACATGCCAACTATGGAGAGAATAGTACCAAGTTTCTGGTTGTTTTTTAGGTTTTTCATTGTATTTCCTAGATTAAGAGAATAAAAAGCGCAATCCGCTCCCTTTAGGTGTAGACTGCGCTTTTAGTACTTATATTTTTATGCGCGTCTGCCTTTATTCGACATCTTCATCTGTAATCAGATGCTTTTTGAAGTAAGGAAGCATGGTGAAGATGAGAACGCCGATGGCGAGAATGGATCCGTAGAAGTAGTCCAATGTTTTTGTGCGGAAAAATTGCGTGGGGACGTTGATCATCAGAATGGTGATAGAGGGAACAATCGCGAACCACCATCCTTTACGTTTGCCCATTGCAAGTAGTGGAATGGACATGAAAAGGAAGATTACGGCAACCCAATTAACTTCTCCAGCCCAGCGGAAGAGCCACCAAGTAAAACCGGGGTACATTGGGTAGCCGGGGCGAGTTGCCATCGTGCGTTGTGCGCCAATGCCAATGGTGAAAGCATGCGTGGCGAGCATCCCGATGAAGGTCAATGCGCCGAATTGTGCCCAATGTTGGATTTTTGTGCCTTTTTTCAGGAAGATAAATGCCCAGTATCCGCTTAATCCGATGAAAGAAATCACCATCGGGAGCGGAAAGCCGGGAACCCAGCTAACGTAAGGGAGAAACATGAAGAAGCCGCCAATGGAGGGCAACGCAAAGAGTGTCATAGCAAGAGGGAATGTCCACTCTTTGCCTTTTTTGATTTCTTGCGAAATAATTATTAAAGCCGCACCTGCCGCAAAGATGACCGCTTGCCAGACTGAGTAGAAAAAGTCAAAGAGGGGTAATCCGCTAGAAAAGGCAGGGAAACCATCTTCGATATGAGCGGTTAGGTATATCAGCACGCGCTCAAGCGATGTTTGGGTCATAAAAGGAATGATATAAGCCATTACCAAACCAATTACGATTGCCAAAATAGACATGATATTACGGTTCTTTTGTGAAGTTTCTTTCATTTTATGCCTCCTAAAGCATAGAGAGATGGGGAAATAATCTTATAATGAATTTCATTATGCATATTATATCAATCCTCAACAAAAGGCTTTGCTTTAACGCAAACTATAAAGAAAAGAAGCGCAACTCGGCGAGCTGCGCTTCTTTTTCAAACATTTTTATTTAGAGATTAGTTTTATTCGTAAACTTTAACTGTGATAAAGCCATCGATGACATCGGAATTTTCCAATGTAAACATCGCTCTGGCATTCCAGTATTCGATATAGTCGGCGGCTTCTTCAGCGGTAGCTTCACCTGCAGCCATCTTCTTACCCATAGCTATACGTCCAGGGGTTGGGATAGGGAGAATGATCATGAGGTTATATTTCACGCCCACTTTTGCGCCTGTATCAAGGCGAGTAAAAATCCACTCTCTTTGCGGAGGCATTTGCTTGGTCGGTTCTTCATCGTAAACCATTTTGTTTTGGCGGACGAAGATATCGTCTGTTTTTCCAAACTCTGCACCGATAAAGCCAGTGTGGGGAGAAGCACCGGTAATAAAGGTGATTACATCACCAAAGACACCGACGAACCATTCATCTTCTGCGCCGGGGGCATCTACAGAAATTTGCCCACGCATTGGAACTTCCCCGTCGGGGTAAAGAGCTTCAAGAGCTTTACGGGTCATTTCCCATGCGCCTGTTATAGCACCACATGAGTGACCAGCTAATTTGACAGCTTCTTCGTAATAATAAGGAACTGGCACTTGTGATTGTCCAAAAATGCTGAAATATGGATCGATCATCATAATTGGGGGCACTTCGGTAATATAGTCTTGATCCCATGCAAAGTCATCTGGGGATGCGGGGGCAATAGCAGAGGCGGTTGTTGCAGTCCCTTCATCGTAAACGGTGACGGTGAAGAAACCATCGAGGGTATCTGCATTATCCAATACAAATAAAGCTCTTTCGTTCCAGTATTCGTAATAATCGGCAGCTTCTTCAGCGGTGGCTTCACCAGCCGCCATTTTCTTTCCCATTTCTTGACGTTCAGGCGTTGAGAGTGGTGTGATTACCATCAGATTGAATACAACGCCCACTTTTGCGCCAGTATCTGTGCGTGAGAAAACCCATTCCATTTTTGGAGGCATTGTTCCAGTTGGCTCATCTGGATAAGTCATCTTGTTTTGGCGAATGAAGATATCATTCGTTTGTCCAAACTCTGCGCCGATAAAGCCTGTTTTGGGAGCAGCACCTGTAATATAAGTGATGACTTCACCAAAGACGCCAACATACCATTCATCTTCTGCACCGGGGGCTTCTACTGTGATTTGTCCGCGTACAGGAACTTCTCCTCCGGGGTAAAGCACTTCAAGTGCTTTGCGGGTAATCGTCCAAGCACCAGTTACGGCACCGCACGAGTGACCAGCTAATTTGACCGCGGTTTCATAAGTATAAGGAACGGCAACCTGCGATTGTCCAAAAATTTGAAGATATGGGTCAATCATCATAATGGGCGGAACTTCGCTAATATAATCCTGATCCCATGCGAAACCAACCTCTACCTCGGGGATAGCCTCTTCGGTAGGAGTTCCTTCCTCCGCCGGAGCCGCTTCTTCAGCAGCAGGAGCTTCCTCGGCAGCGGGGGCTTCTTCCGCAACAGGAGCTGGAGTTGCGGCGGGGGTACATGCTGATAAGGATATGGCGGCGATAATCAATATCGCAAAAGCAACATACAGTTTTTTCATCATTTTCTTTCTCCTATGAAAATAGAATTAAGGCTCCCTCTTTGTTTTTACCGTATAGCACGGCAAATTTTTGAGAGCCAAGTTTATGCTTTCTTTTCATAGAATAACTGTATCAATTCCCCATGTCATTAACTTTAGTTTATTTTTGCACAAACAGACAAAAACTTCCGTAACTTTTATAGATTTAGGAAGTTTTTAGAAGGCATATCTTTTTACTCGTTAGACAAAGCGATCTTCTGCAATTCATCGTAATCCAAGATTAAGATTTTCTCTCTCCTAAGCTCAATAAGGTCATCTTCGACAAAGGCTCGAAAAGCGCGATTAATAACTACAGGAACTGTCCCAATGCGAGCAGCAATTGCAGCTTGGGTAGCCCATTTTTTGCGGTGAATAGTATTATCGTCGGCTTCTTCCATTAAGAAGCATGCCAGACGACTCTCAACGGAGCGTAGGGATAAATCAGCGACCAAATTCATGGCGTATAAAACACGGTGAGCAAGGTTCTCGATAATTGATTTTGCCAGGCAAGGGTGCTTATCTACCAAGTTAAGTAATTCTTTCCGTTGAACGATGAGTACTTTTGACGGTTCCAAGGCTTCTACAGAAACCACATTTACGCCTCCAGTGAGAACTCCGACCTCATTAAATGCCGCGCCTGGACCAACAAATCTGATAACTTGCTCTCTGCCAGAAGTAGATATTTTGACCGCTCGCAACCATCCACTTTTGACGATATACAATCCGATACACGGCTCGCCCTCCATAAAAGTATACTGACCAGTTTTATAAGTTTGTTGAATAGTAGCCGCGGAAATATGCTTCAAAGCAACTGTATCAAGATTTGAAAAATAAGCAATCTGGGATAATAAATCGATTGTTTTTTCTTGCATCATTTCTTTGCCCTTTTCAGATATATGCGCCGTTTTTTTCTAGCCATTCCGTGAGCTATAATGATAAGTATACCAACATCTTTTCGGAATCAAAAAAAGGATTTGCATAAAGCGAATCCTTTTTTAATTTAAGTGCCGAGGATTTTACTCGCCCGTAATCATTTTTTGTGTCTTTGGTAAACAAAGAATGACGAGAAGGATTGTACTCAGAATTGGAGCAGGGAGGAACATTGAGAAGCGATTGACTTCAAGCATATTGTGGATTCCCATCGGATAACCGCCGATCATAGACATTGTGGCGGCAAAGATACCTACCGGGATCGCCCATGATTTCTGCTTGAGTGCCGCAAAAATAAAGATTGCCCATCCCGCCGCACCCCACCAATTAACCTGCTGAGAAACTACATAAACCCCGTTCCAAAGTGCGTTTGCGCTCGGAGCAAACTCTGACGGGAACTGGTAAGTTGTTTGGAACTTAGAGATTGGTGCTACGCCGTCAATGAAGGTCAGCACATAAGCCAAGCCTGCCGTAAAGGTTAGCCCGATTATGTTTTTGTCCACACCGCCGATAAAGAGCATCCCAAACCACATCACTGCTGCGAGAAGAAATACCCAAAGCGTTGGGACGGGTAATCCGCTATCTGCGGCGGGGATCATTGGAAAGAATCCCGCCAGAAGCAGAATCGTTGCAGAGATAGTTCCCCAAAACCAAGCCCAATCTTGCTTCTTGAGAAAGCCCCATAATACGGCGGTAGAAAGTGCTCCGGCGGCAGTTCCTAACCAACCGAGTAACGCGTAAACAAACCGCACTGTATTGCTCTCTTCCCATTGTCCCGCATTGAAATGGGCGTGGATGACCGTGTTATAGGTGCTGGCGATGAAATATAGAGCTAATACCCCTGCTAGCATCCCAACAATAGATAGAAGTGTGCCAAGTTTATAATTATTTTTCATTTTCTTTTCTCCTTAGGATAAGTTGTAGTTCTTAAATGTTTCTGAGAACAGCACGCCACTGTGAATATTTCCACAAATATAACACGACTAATTTTACAAAGATTTACCTTAAAGCAAGTAAAAAAAGAGGTGCTGCAAATCGCAGCACCTCTTTTTGAGATCGTAATTTTCTTTCTTGGATTATTCTTCAGATACAAACTGGCTCTTGATAAAGGGGATCAAGAGAGTGATGAC
>CAZAWS010000038.1:0-10862 GCA_964488755.1 uncultured Anaerolineaceae bacterium
GCTCTATCTGTGCGCTCCCAAGTAAACTCAACATCTTCGCGTCCAAAATGACCATACGCGGAGGTCTGGCGATAAATTGGTTTGCGAAGGTCAAGGTCGCGGATGATTGCACCGGGGCGCAAATCGAAGTGCTCGCTAATCAACTTAGCAATTTTCTCATCTGAGATTTTTCCAGTGCCAAAAGATTCAACATTGATCGAAAGCGGATATGCAACACCAATAGCGTAAGCAAGTTGAATTTCGCAACGATCAGCAATGCCTGCCGCAACGATATTCTTTGCAACCCAGCGTGCCGCATAAGCGGCAGAGCGATCTACTTTAGTGGCATCTTTACCAGAGAAAGCACCGCCGCCGTGCCTGCCCATCCCACCATAGGTATCTACGATAATTTTGCGACCCGTTAAGCCAGCATCACCCATAGGACCACCAATCACAAAACGCCCCGTGGGGTTGACGAAAATTTTCAAATCATCATCCACCATGTCAGCGGGCAAAATGGGATTGATTACATGCTCAATAATTTGTGCACGAATATCTTCGGCAGAAATATCGGGGGCGTGTTGTGTGCTAATCAACACCGTGTCTACACGCTTAGGCTGACCTTTTGAGTATTCAATAGTCACTTGGCTTTTCCCATCGGGGCGCACCCAATCTAAAGTGCCGTTTTTACGAACTTCCGTGAGGCGCAATGCTAGTTTATGTGCCAAATAAATAGGCATCGGCATCAGGGTGGGGGTTTCATTACAGGCATAGCCAAACATCATCCCCTGATCACCTGCACCAATTGCTTCAATTTCAGCTTCACTCATTTCACCAGATTTCGATTCGAGTGCTTCGTCAACGCCCATAGCAATATCCGTGCTTTGGCTGGCAACAGCAGAAAGAACGCCACAAGTATGCCCATCAAAACCTTTTTTGCCACGGTCATAACCGATATCGGTCACAACTTCTCGTACCAATTTATCGAAATTCACATAGGCTTTGGTCGTGATTTCACCTAATAACATCACATACCCCGTTTTGATGACGGTCTCACATGCTACGCGAGATTTTGGGTCTTGCCTCAAACATTCATCCAAAACAGCATCGCTGATTTGGTCACACATCTTATCGGGATGCCCTTCGGTTACGGATTCTGATGTAAACATCAAGCTTTCGGAAGTCATAAAAGTTGTATTCATTTTTCACCTCATTAAATAGGCTTAAGACCTAAGACTTAAGACCTAAAAATAAAAAAAGCCCTTTCAGCTATATGATGAAAGGGCTTATATGCAAAAAAATGCACGACACTGCCCTCTCATCTTCCAGAAATTTCACTGCCGGAATTAGCACCTTGGTTTTTTAATAAAAACTAGGTTGCCGAAGCATCGCAGGGCCGGTCCCTCCGCTTCTCTGGATAAGAGTTGCCGTATTAGGGCTATTGGATTATCGGCGAGAGTTTACCATAGCGAGATTTTCAAGTCAAATTTTTATTTTTTCTGGGATATGAAGAAGGGGGCGCGCGTGCCCTTTGGCTTGATACCGTTTAAAAAACATTATTCTGAAGAGAATCGTTCCCCGCTTAAAAGAAAAGTCTGATAAGCGTTATAACTTATCAGACTTTTCTTTATCGTAAAAAGGGGGGGGGCAAAAACGCTCACGTTCAAACTCACGTTTGAGATTCAGCACCCAAGTTCAAAACGCGAGCGTTGCGAAAATCCACTTATTAATTATCGGAGGCGCAACGGAATCCGATTTTATACGAGGACACGCCGCTATATTCAACCGATTCCATATCTGCGGCATCTGGGTTGGGACCACTCTCGAACCCACGACTAGCAACGCGGATATCTTTCTCTACATCTTGGTAAGATCCGCCACGAATAACGCGCCGTTGTCCTGCACCCACTGCCGCAAGAGGACCTGTGGGGTTCACTGTAGCCGAACTAGAGTAATAATTTGCATCATAATAATCGTTAACCCATTCCCAAACATTGCCCGACATATCTAATATGCCATAAGGGCTGGCACCTGCGGGAAAAGAGCCTACGCGAGTGACGTCGCGGATATTATAGTTAAAATTTGCTTGTGTTGCGCCAGGGCGTTCATCACCCCAGGGGAAATTACGGAAATCGTCACCACGTGCAGCGCGCTCCCATTCAGCTTCGGTAGGTAAACGTTTACCCGCCCAAGAGCAGTAATCATCTGCATATCCCCAAGTGACAAAAACAACGGGAAAATCTGCATATTCATCTGTGTTGAAATAGGAATCGTGATGTTCAGATTTAAACTCAACAGGAGGATCACAAGCACCTGCCTGCACACAAATCATATACATGGCATTGGTGATTTCGTGTTTGTCTAGCCAAAAAGCAGCCATTGTAACCTGATGATCTGGTTTCTCGTCTGTAGCAGAACCTGCATCTAACGCGCCCATGCGGAAATCACCCGCAGGGATAAATGCTTGTACCATACCATCTACAGGAGAGACACGCTCTGTGCCTGCTTCTGTATCTGCGTCTACTGTTTCGCCAGCGTTATTTTCTACAATTTCTACCGTAGGGATTGCGGTATTAATAGAAACTGGTGTTGGCTCTGCGTCTGCGCCTGCACCACAAGCCACAAGCAAAAAACTTAGTGCCAATAATATAAAAAATAGCTTTTTCATTTTAGTTCTCCTTAAACTGTTTTTTTGGGTTTCTTCTCCAGTATATCGAAGATATATTTTTTTTGTTATCACCCAAAAGTCACGAGATTATATCTTTTTGCGACTTCTTACGACCAGTGATATAATATAAGAATGAGTCTTTGGGGCTTTGAGATATTTTCAAAGAAAAGAAACTATGAAATCGCTCGAATTTACAAAAAATGAGAAGAAATCTGCAAAATTTATGGACGATTTTATGACTTACAAGCACTCCATCTCGAAATCCTAAAGGACCAAAGAATAAGGGGAATTGCTCAAATATTGGTGTTGTTGCCCAAGCTACCTATGAATGAATTCATAGGCTGATGCAGGAAGTCCGTTTAAACGGACTTGGTATTTCAGTATGGAATTTCTACCCCATGCCAATAGGATTTTGAGCAACTACGAAATAAGACTTTAAGGAAAAATAATATGACTAGTTTAAATAAAGCTACAAGAGTTTTGATTGTTTGCGACCAAAGTGATACTGCCCCCATCTTAGGATATATGATTCGAGAAAAAGGATTAAATGCCATTATCGAAACATCTTTGCAACGCGCCATGGACCGCGCCATAGAAGTTATGCCTGATTTAATCATCGTAGACGTTAATGCCCCCCATGCCGAAAGAATTAATCTTATAAAAAAATATCGCTCTCTAAGCCAAAAACCACTTTTACTCTTCCTCCCCACACACCACGAAAGCGAAATTCTTGAGGCTTACCGCGCAGGCGTAGACGAATGTATCGTCAAGCCTATTAGCCCCGCTATCTTTCTTGCAAAAATTACCGCTTGGTCAAGGCGCAGTGTTCCCGCACAAACTTCACCGCTCAGTTCAGCTCAACTTCAATTAGATTCTGCCAAACGCCTAGCGCGCACGCCAGAGGGAGAAGAAATCTATTTGACCAATTTAGAGTTTCGGCTTTTGCGCCTATTGATGAATCGCCCTGGTTTTGTATTTCAAAGTGAGGAAATTATCCGTACCGTTTGGGGAATCACAGACACAAGCGACCAAACCGCGCTTAAAAATGTTGTTTATCGCCTGCGTAAAAAACTAGGTACCAAGCGGGAATATATGATCCGAACTGCGCCGGGCGGATACTCCTTTCAGGATTAACTAAACCGATGATTGAAATCATCATCTGAAATACAAAGTGCGATAAATCGCACTAAAAACGGCACAATATCAATCAACGCACAAAATCAAGTGCGTATTCTGCATCAAAATAATTGGGTCTATGCTTGAGAGCAAGCTCCCAAGAGGCAATAGCCCCATCGTAATCCCCTTGCTGATACAAACCCCATCCACGCCATAGCAACGCTTCCTCAGAATTTGGCGTGCGCTGTAGTGCATAATCTGTCAAGCTAAGCAAATCTTCGGTGCGGTGGTCTTGAAAAGAAGCAATAAAAGCCCCAAATTGATAGCGCATCATACGCTGGGGAAGTCCTAAAGAGCGCGCTTGGTCATAAGCATTCGCAGATTGTGCATATTTCTCAAAATAGAGCAAGTTTGAGCCTAAATTAAACCAAGCAAAAGCATCATCTGGGTTTTCTTCTGTAGCCCGTTGGGAGGCTTCTAACGCGCGCTCTCGGTTTTTTTCTTCGTCCCAATCATCACCTAGCAAAAGAGCCAACTCTTCTTCATCTTCGGGGAGATACGCCACCAAATAAACGTGGTTAAAAGGTTGCCAATCTTCTTCGAGTGTTTCGTAAGGAATACGTTGATTTGCGCCGTGATAGGAATCCTGCCCTGTGAACGCGCCATCTTCGTCATCGTAGGCAGTTAGGAGCATATAGTGCGCCGCCCACAAATCGTCATTGGGGTAATAAGGCTCATCAAAATGAAAGGTTTCTTCTATCAAAACGGGGTACCCCGCGGCAATCAACTTTTTGAGTAAAGGCAAATTCCCATTCACACGATATTCGGCGCGCAACCAGCCTGCATAATTGCGCACATAATAAATCATTTCTTCGGGGTTCACATTTCTATCTTGCGGAATGGGCTTGATGACCTCAGAAATATCAAATTGGTCGCCATCCCAGCCGTAATAGCGCAACCCCATTGTCAGTGACGCAGGACCACAATTATTCATATCTTGCATTTCATAATCAGGAACGGCAAGAGAAACTTGCGAGGGCAAAGGCTCTGGCGTTGCGCTTGCAGTAGGCTCAATTGTTGGGGTAGCAGAGAGAGCCAACGTAGCCGCAACTGTAGGGCTGCTCAAATTCACTGACGTGTTGGTCGGCTTTGCCGTTGGGACTGCATCAACAGGATTAACAACGCCGCGCAAATAAGTTTTGGCAACTTCAATCTTCCAACTTAAACGAGATTTGATGGGTGGGATTTGAGAAAAAATAAGCCCCAAAATAATTAAGGCAAGGATTCCTAGAGAGATTTTCTTCATGCGAGGAGTTTACCAGAAAAGGCTTAAGGTATACAAAGCCTAAAAATTAAGATGAAGCGCACCGTGCCGTCCGCGTTTTGGGCTGGAGTGCTGAATTCCCAAACACGGGATGCGGCGTTAGCGTCTTTCCGCGACACACGCTACCACCAAGATATTGCCCATTAATCTGCACTCAAGTTCGGGTCGCGCGCGTTTCGGGGTTCCCCCATCTACAGAAAACGGGCATCTTCTAAAAATCATCAAGACTTTTAGGGGATGCCCGCCGACATTCAATCCACAAAAATTATCCCGCTTTGATTTGCGCCAATACTTGCCGATACTCATCCGCATTTGGTGGTTCAATGCTTAGCAATCTTGTAATAACACCAACTGCCTCTTTCTTATTATCCGCCTCTAAAAATAACTCTGCTGAAAGGTCGTAAGATTTTATAGCTTCGTCTTTTTTTCCTGCTCGAAGGTATTGCTGAGCAAGCGCACTGTGCAATTGAGGGATGGATGAGTGTGTTTCTCGCAAGTCTTCTAAAAGTGCTATGGCGTCATTGAAATCTGAGGGGTGCGCTTCTATATAGCTTAAATAACTACCTAACTCTTTCAGGGCTTGTGCTTTTCTAGCCAGTTTAAAGTTTAAGTCAATCAAGCGTATTCGGGCTTCGCTGTCTTCTGGTTTGAGCGTACGAATTTGTTCAAATACTCTTAGTGCGCGCTTCCAATTGAGGCGTTGCAAATCAATATCTGCCATGCGTTGAAGGATATTTATATTCCATGAACGCTCGGCATTTCCTTGCTGTGCGGCTCGCAATGCGGTTGTGTAGGTTTTGCGTGCCATATCTAACTCGGCTAAACGATAGTAAATATCCGCTAAATTAAGATATTCCTGAATTGCTTCATCTATTTTCCCACGTACTGTTAGTTGTTCTATCAGCTTTGTTCGCGAGGAGAGATCCATGGGAGAAAGTTGAATTATTTTACGCAAAAAAACTGAGGCTTGATGCGCTTCACCCCGAATGCCATAAGCCTCTGCCACTACGTTATATTTGGCTATTGCATCTTCTTTGCGGTCTTGCTGAACAAGAAGGTCGCCAATCAACGAGTGAAGGGGGAGATAGGTTGGGGCATAGGTAATTGCTTCAAAGGCTTCATCCATAGCTGTGCGCATTCGCCCCGAACGCGCCATTTCGTGGACGCGGGCCATTGCACCCAAAACTTCGCTACTTTGTGCCTGTATTAAAATTTCAGCTAAGGGGAGCAGCATTTCTCCATCCGTCTTGGGGAGTTCTTTGCGGGCTTGGAGGAGATATTCACGCCAATTATCTCGCATGAGCATTTTTTCGACATTATCACAAAGACGTTGGTGAGCTTTTTCATCCTCTTCTCGCGATTGGGCTTCAAGCAAGGGTTCATAAAGCTGACGTAGAGAGGCTCCTTGTTCTTCGGGTGCCAACATTACATCTGCTATCTTTAAGGCTTCAAGATATTCTATAGCGGCTTCGGAAATACGCCCCAAATGCTGAAGATTTTTTCCCGATAATAAACGCGCGGCAAGACCAAAATCTATATGTGAAACAGCTTGTTGAAGCTGCGGGAGTGCACTCTCGTAGCGCCCTCCATTTGTGTGGAGCATCCCTAAATCAAAATAAAGGGCGGGGTGCTCAAATCCCGCTAAAAGGGCATGGGCTAATTCGTCCGCGGCTAACTCATCATTACTCTTAGACTGTGCGTCAATCGCTTGCCCTAAGTGAAGAATAACTTTGGTTTGCTCCATTTTCTTCAGCGAAAGGGTCCCCGCTCCTTGCATAATGGCTTGTAATCCTGTGCGCGCTTTTTCTCCGCCGCTCTCGTCAGAATACTCAAATAAAATTTCAGCTAAGATTGTTAATGCTTTTTTACTGGCTTCGTCAACTGGGTTGAGGCTAGAGAAAGATTCTTCCTTGGGCTTGTTCAATTCTTTTACGCGTGCCATTCGCAATGTGCCCGTGCCACCCTTAGGGCGCATCGGCTTTGGCAAAAGTTGCCCGCTCTCAAGCAAGGCTTGCGCTTGCTGTGCCGCCTGATTACCCGGCATAATTTTCAACGCTCTTGATAGAAAATCAGCGGCTTTATCTTTTT
Source organism: uncultured Anaerolineaceae bacterium (assembly GCA_964488755.1). Taxonomy (GTDB): domain Bacteria; phylum Chloroflexota; class Anaerolineae; order Anaerolineales; family Villigracilaceae; genus Desulfolinea. Next base: position 7,176 of record CAZAWS010000038.1, read on the forward strand.
TCCCCAAGCGTTGCATTAAGCTAGCAAGGGCAATATATTCAGTAACAGCTCGTTTATTATGCCCTAAACGCTCGTGAACTAAAGCCAAACGAGAATGAGCTAAGATGTTTTCTGGAGAAAGTTGCGTAACACGAGACCAGTTTTCGATGGCTTTATTAACATCTTTTTGGGCAAGGTATAAATCAGCGGCTCTGGTTGCGGCAGAGACTGCCTCTTTTATAGACCCTGTCCGCTCTGATAACTGTGCTATTTTCTCAAAGGGGAGCGGGTCAGTAGGAGAAATTTTGGCTAAAGTTGCATAGGCTATCAGGGCTTCTTCAAAATCTTGCATTTGATATAAAGCCAACGCCAAGCTAGAAAGAGCCTTAGGGTGATTGGGGATTTCAACTAATGCTTCACGATAAGACGCGGTGGCTTTTTCCCATAATTGGTCCCATGCGGCAGAATGTCCATTGCTCATTGCTTTTTGAAAAATCTGGTTTTCTTCTATCATAAATTTTTTCTCTTTTTGAGGAAACGGGGAATATACGGAGGAGGCGGAGAGACTTTTATAATTCTGAAAACGCTGTAAAAGTCTTGAAATGTGAGGATACCTTGCTTTCACCGCGAAGTCACGAAGAACGCGAAGTTTTTAAGATAAAAAGACAAAGAGAACAAATACTACAAAGACCCCTTCTTGCCTTTGAAATAATTTTTTGATATTTTTAAGTTTTTCTTTGCGTTCTTCGCTTCTTCGCGGTAAAGAATAAACAAAGTTATACTGAGTTTTCAGTATAATTGTGAAGTTCTTTACATCACGCTATAAATCTCCCCACCGCGTCCCTGAACGCGCATCGGTGGTGAGAGGAATATCCAATTTATACGCCGACTCCATTGCTTTTTGAACAATCTCTATTGTAGCAGGTAATTCTTCTTTCGGACACTCTACAACCACTTCATCATGTACTTGCAAAAGAATTTTGGCAGAAGAATTCGCGTCTTTAAGAGCCTTTGCCACATCTAACATGGCGATTTTCATAATATCTGCCGCAGTACCTTGAATGGGAGCATTAATCGCGGCACGTTCTGAGTTTCTGCGCCGAAAATCGTTTTTATCGCCCATCATGGCAGGGAAATAGCGTCTTCTGCCCAATAAAGTTTCTACATAACCTTTATCGGAGGCAAAGCGTTTGATACTGCCCAAATAACGCTTAACGCCGGGGAATTTTTCAAAATACGCCTTCACAAAATCTTCCGCTTCTGCTAAAGTTAAATCCGTGGAGCGTGTCAACCCAAATGCCGACATGCCGTAAATCAGCCCAAAATTGACTGCTTTTGCATGGCTACGCATTTCTTTGGTCACTTCTTCTAGTTTTACGTTATAAATCCCTGCGGCAGTGGTAGCGTGAATATCTTGTCCAGCATTAAACGCCGCCAGCATCGCTTCATCTTGCGCCATGTGCGCCACAATGCGTAATTCTACTTGTGAATAATCCACCGCCAATAAAAGATACCCTTCCTTAGAAACAAATCCACGCCGAACGCGTCTGCCCAGCTCAGAACGATTGGGGATATTTTGCAAATTAGGATCTGATGAAGCCAAACGCCCCGTTACAGTACCAATTTGGTTATACGAAGTATGCACGCGCCCTGTTTCTGGATTCACATCCTTCGGCAAAGCATCTACATAAGTAGATTGTAATTTCGCCAACTCGCGTTGCTCTAAAATCAAATCTACTACAGGGTGGTCGCCCTTCATTTGCTCCAAAACAGAGGCAGCAGTGGAATAATGTCCACTTTTGGTTTTGCGGGTGCGGTCTGGTGGCTCTAGCCCAAGCCGCACAAAAAGCACATCCGAAAGTTGTTGCGTAGATTTTATATTGAAGGCTTTCCCCACCAGTTCAATCACTTCTTTTTCGATCTCTGCCAAGCGGGTTGCCAACTCTCGACCAAACTCATCAAAAAAGGGCAAATCGAGCAAAATACCTTCCATTTCCATATCTGCCAGCACATTAATTAGCGGCATTTCAATATCGTCAAGTACCTCACGCACCCCCACTCTCTCCAAATCTTTTTCTAAAATCGGCATTAGGCGCAGGCACATATCAGCATCATCAGCGGCGTAGGCGGCAACTTTTTCAATCGAAATTTCTGCCATACTGCGCTGATTTTTCCCCTTGCCAATCAACTCTTCAATTGAAGTCATCTGCTCGCCCAGTCGCGCAAAAGCCAGCTTTTTCAAGCCCACATTCCGCGAAGCAGGGTCGGTGAGCCACTCGGCAATCATCGTGTCAAAAGAGAGCGGCGCAACTTCCAAACCATATCTTTTGAGCATAATAAAATCGTATTTCAAATTATGCCCAATTTTTTGGATTTTCGGATTGGTGAGCGCGGGTCGCAACGCGGTCAAAACTTCTTCAATCCCCAATTGTTGCCCCGCATTATGCCCTGTGGGGATGTAAAAACCTTCCCCTTCTTCGACTGCCAACGAAATTCCGACCATTTTTGCTCGGATGGAATCTGTGGAGGTCGTCTCTGTATCTAGGGCGATGATTTTAGCTGAATTGAGTTTTTCTACCAATCCACTCAACGCTTCGCGCGTGTTTATAACTTGGTTGCCAGTGGACACATTTTCTGTGCGTGAGCTTTCTGCTGCCCCCCCACCGAAAAGCGAAAGCTGATCCCCTTCCACAGGCGCTGGGGCAGGGACAGGCATTTTCGTCAACTTATTAAGCCTGTTGATGAGGGAGTGCATTTCTAATTCGCGAAAAAATTCAGAGATGGCGGGGGCATCTAGTTCGTTTGCACGCGCATGTTCGAGATCCAGTGACACGTCTAAGTCGCATCTAATGCGCGCCAAGTCTTGGCTCAGATAGGCGGCCTCTTTACCGGTAGCCAGTTTCTTTCGCGCGTGTCCCTTCACTTCATCCAAATGTTCGTAAACACCATCAAGGGTATCAAATTCTGCTAATAATTTCTGTGCAGTCTTTTCGCCAATCCCATAAATGCCGGGAATATTATCCGAACTATCGCCCATGAGGGCTTTCATATCCACAACCTGATCGGGGCGCACGCCCATTTTTTTGACCACATCGGCGGGGTAATAATCACGGGCATCGCTCATGGAGCGACCGGGTAAATTGACGATGACGCGCTCATCTACAAGTTGCAGAAGATCACGGTCACCGGTGATAATTTTTACGCCCAAGCCTTCTGCCGAGGCAATGCGAGCAAGACTGCCAAGAACGTCATCCGCTTCAAAACCCTCCATTTCGATGCGGGGAAGGTTGAAAATATCAACCATTTCACGAATGCGTTTGATTTGGGGACGCAGGTCGTCGGGCATTTTGGCGCGGGTGGCTTTGTACTCGGGGTACATTTCATGCCGAAAAGTTTTCCCCACATCAAAAGCAACTGCCATATAATCGGGTTTATCATTTTCGAGGAGACGCAAAAGGACGCTCGCGAATCCATAAATACCGCCCGTTGGCTCGCCTGTGGAGGTCATCCAGCGACTGGGATTTCCCGCGCTGAGGGCGTAGTAAGAGCGATAAGCTAGAGCGTGTCCGTCAATGAGGTAGAGGGTTGGGGGCATTTGATTTTAGAATAATAAATGGGGAATGTGAAATAAGGACAGGTTACAAGTACACAAGTACTTTTTAAGTAAGCGTTCAGCCATATTAAAATTATGCCTTAAGCTTTCAACGC
>CAZAWS010000039.1:0-10824 GCA_964488755.1 uncultured Anaerolineaceae bacterium
AAATCCGCGAAAATCTGTCTGATCCGTAAAACTTGTACTGAGCTTGTCGAAGTATCCGCGTTCTATTTTGAGTCCCCTGAACGCTTACCAATTTTATTCAGAACCAATGTGTAATGCGTCCAAAAGCAGATGCAGCGCACATCTCGCATTAAAATATCAAGCGCAAGCCCATAATTACGAGCAAGACCAAAACTATTTTACGAAAGACTTCGGGATTGATCCATCTATCCATCGCTAAGCCAGTAAGGAGACCTGTTAACAAGAAGGGAAAACCATGCCAAAAGAGCGACCAAATATCGGCAGTGAAGTTTCCGCTTGCCCAATGTCCAATAACAACGATAATGCTATTTTGAATAAAAAATGTTTGCAGATTTCCCTTAAAGACATCTGGCTCCCACTCTTGGCAAGATGCATACATAATAATTGGCGGTCCTGGCGTATTATAAGCTCCTCCCAGCAAGCCACCCAAGAATCCTGCGCTATAAGCCCAAGATTTCCCTCTAAGCTCTGGAAGCTTTAAGCCTGATAACGCGTAGAGAGCGTATCCCGTCAGAGTAACGCCCAATATAACGAGCGCAAGCCCCTCGTCCGCGCGGCGTAGCAAAAAGATTCCAATCGGGACCCCCATGAAAGAAGCCAAGATAAGGGGCAAAACTTTCTTGAACTGCAAAGAATCTCTATAGCGCAACAAAACGCCAAAGTCCACGATAAAACCGACAAGGGCAACCAAGACTATCGCATCCTTAATCCCAATTATATTTGGTAAAAGAGCCATAGCCACTAAGGCAACGCCAAAGCCAGAAAGTCCCTGCGTGAATGCGGACAGAAAAAGAATGCCGCCAATAAGAAAAAAAGTTGTATTCATCTGACAGATTATACCCACGCTTTGATATAGGGTAAAATTGAATATCACAATTTACAGAAATGGAGCGATATAAAATGAAATATGCAGTTAGTGTGAGCTTAGGCAGTTCAAGCCGAAATAAAAAAGTAGAAGTTAAATTCAAAGATGAAACTGTAAGCATTGAGCGCATCGGTCTAGACGGTGATGTGGAGAAAGCAAAACGGTTATACGAAAAGTTGGATGGAAAAGTAGATGCCTTTGGCATGGGCGGCATAGATATGACCCTCCGCCTAGATGACAAAGAATACCCGCTCAAAGCCCCCCATAAATTAATTGAAAATGTAAAAAAAAGCCCTGTAGTTGATGGGCGTGGACTAAAAAACACCCTCGAAAGACGTATTTTTGAACTTGCCGCGCCCGAATTGGGCGAGATGCCAACTTTTTCGCAAGCGTTTATTCCCCTTGCTACAGACCGTATTGGCTTAGCGACAGCAATTAATGAAGTAACAGAAAAAATTATCTTTGGCGACCTCATGGTTGGGCTAGGACTTCCTATTCCCATTTACGGGATAAAAAATTTCAAACGTGTGGCACGCGTCATGTTTCCTATCGTGCAACGCTTTCCGCTAAGCCTCATCTATTATGGTAGCGATGGCGCAGAGCAAGAACCCAAATATGAGAAATACTGGCAAAAATCAGATTTGATAGCCGGCGATTTTCTCTTTATGCGCAAATATATGCCCAAATCTATTGCGGGAAAAACCATTATCACCAATACCACCACTGCCGAAAACCTACAACTGCTCAAAGAACGTGGAGCGCGGCTCGTTATCACCTCCACGCCTCAATATGATGGTCGTTCATTTGGAACAAATATGATGGAAGCCGCTCTAACTGCCTATGCAGGTTTGGGGCGACAATTAACGGATGCCGAACTGAACGCGCTGATAGACGATTTAAATATCCGCCCACAAGTGCATCTTTTGGATTAAGAACCGCCTCGCGCGTGTTTTGGGCTTGCTTTCCCTAAAATGACATTTACTGAAGTAAACAGATAGCTCAACACAATTTGTATTCCCCAAGTTTTAAATATATAATTCTCATAGGTTTTCCATATTCAATTGTAAGGTATTTGCAATCTCTGCCATTTAAGAATAACGTTATAATACAGGTCAAGTTCTTTTTACTAGCTCTATCAACGAGGTTTTCAAAAAAACTGGAGAGTGCCTTGAACTCAGCTCGACCACTTTGGGAAAAATTACCATTTACCTTCATTACAACACCAATAATGAAGCATCTCTTTTCGTGTCTGCCCAAAAATCTTTCTGTGGGGAAATATCTTTCAGTAAACGCATCCATCCAAAACGGAGTTTCCAAATGAGCACACCAAATAACATCCGGAATCCGAAAACCGGTAACGAACTGGAGCCAACAACCTCATCAGGCTCTAAAAGCGATTCAATTAAGACACCTCGTTCTTCTTGGTATTCCAAAACCCCCCTAAACATTCGATTGACCTTGCTCACGCTAATTGTCATTAGCCCATTTATTTTTGGTGGAGCATACTTGCTGACCGGTAAAGCAGAAACATATATTCAAGAATCCAGCAATGAACAATTAGAGTATGCGCATAAAATCGTATCATCTAAGGTATCAACATGGATGGACTTCAATATTCGCGCGTTGAAGCAAACTGTAAACCTTCCCTCTATTCAGAGCATGGACGGAGAATCTCAAAAACCTATTTTAGTTGAAATGGCGGCTTCATATCCTTATATGTATTTAGTAAGTACTACTGACCTACACGGAGTGAATATAGCAAGAAATGATACTGCCGAAATGAAAAACTATAGCGATCGCACTTGGGTTACAGATATCATCAACGGCTCTCCCCTTACCTTACAAACACTCATTGGAAAAACTTCTGGCGAACCAGCTCTCGTTGTATCAATCCCCATAAAGAATCAAGCGGAGGATATCGTTGGTGTCGGTATGTTTGCCAGCGATTTAACCGCTATTTCTAAAGAAGTAGAGGTAAATACCTTTGATGAAACAGGGATTACTTACGTCATAGACGCAAACAATCAAGTTATTGCTCACCCCGATTCGAACCTAAGTGCGGAGTTACGCGATCTAAGTTTGTATCCGCCAGTTGAGATGCTGCGACAAGGAAAGCGCGGATTTATCACCTTTACTGATGAACATGGCGTTACGTGGCAAGCCTATGTTGATGAGATTGAAAATGGCTGGGCAGTTATTACCCAACAAAAAATTTCTGAGAACAAAACTATTGTGGCTAAATTTCAACGGCTTACATGGTTAGGATTAGTTCTAATTATGATTCTGCTATCAGCTTCAATTTGGCTAATCGTTCGGCAGTTTTCAACCCCCCTCCAAGAATTAACCGAAGCTGCCAGAGCTATTGAGAAAGGAGATCTAACACAAACTATTGAGCGACCAAGATATGATGAATTTGGTATCTTAGCAGATGCCTTCAACAGTATGACCTCTCAGTTACAACAAACGCAACACGGACTAGAAGAGCAAATAGCCATACGTACGCGCGCCCTTGAAACATCCACAGAAGTGAGCCACCGTCTTTCTACCATCCTTGATCAAGATGAGTTGGCAAAAACAGTGGTTGATGAGTTGGTGTCTTCTTTCGGCTACTACTATGCACATATCTATAAGTTTGAGGGCGATGACAAGAACACACTCTACATGAAAGGGGGTACAGGCGAGGCGGGGCAAACGCTTCTGGCTCGCGGTCACACCATTCAAAAGGGACGTGGTCTGGTAGGTCGCGCGGCTGAAACCAACTCAATCGTTCTCGTCAACGACACGCTCAACGAAGAAGGCTGGCTCCCCAACGAGTTGCTTCCTGAAACAAAATCCGAAATTGCCGTCCCCATCGCACTTGGCGAAAAAGTCCTCGGTGTTTTCGACGTACAGCATAACGAACTCAACGCCTTCTCCGAAGAAGATACCGCACTTCTACAATCTCTAGCAAACCAAATTGCCATTGCGGCACAGAACGCTCAGGCTTACAAAGCAACCCAAGAGCGTGCCGACCGTGAAGCACTTATGGGTAAGATCGCCCAAGAAATTCAAAGCACCACCTCAATGGAAGATGCCCTCAAAGTAGCCGTTCGCGAGTTAGGACGTGCGCTGGACACAGATACAAGCGTGAAATTAGATTAGGACAACGAAGTGCGACATGAATGTCGCGGTACGATTGCTCAACACCAAGAAAATGCTCGAGAATCGGCACCCAAGTTCAAAACACGCGCGAGGTGGCACTTCATCCACACACAGCTTTTTATTCTATTCCTTCCAACTTAAACGGAGGTTCACAAAATGACAAAGAAACTTTTCACCCTGACAGCATTGATCATTATAATTGGCATGGCACTTGCAGGCTGCGGTTCCAAAGAAGTAACATTGGATATTTATGCTGGAGATGGTATGAAGCAACCCTTGTTAACAATTAAGGAAAGCTACGAAGAACTGCATCCAAATGTCACCATTAACTATAATTTTGCGGCTTCTCAGACTCTGGAATCAACCATGCGTACACTCCAACAGGGAGATTTGTACGTAGCTAGCACAGCAGATGTTCAAAGAATGGCTCAGGATAACTTGATTGTCGAAAGCTATCCAATTGCCTCTCTTACACCGGCAATTCTTATACGCTCAGATGATAATACCGTTGCATCTTGGGATGATTTAGCCAAAGAGGGTGTGCGCGTTGTCGTCATGAACCCAGATTTGGGGAGTGCGGGGCGTGTAGCAAGCAAAGTGATTGGCAATTCACCATTAGATGAGCAGATTCGAGCCAATATCACAGCTTTTACAGCGAATGGCTCTGAGACTCTTCAGATGTTGATAGATAATCAAGCGGATGCAGCGATTATCTGGGTCGGTTTAGCTAAGACAAATCCTGCTCTGGCGGTTATCAAAATCCCCGAAGAAATCAACGTAACACTGGATATCGGGGCTGGTATTCCCACCTACACCACTGTTAAGAGCGATGCCATAGCCTTTGCAGAATATCTCACAGGGACTGAGGGCTTGCAAGCCTTCGAAAAAGCAGGTTACGCCGTACCTGAAAAATAAGACTGGGTCATTGTGAAGGGAAGAAGCAATTCCCTTCACAATGAGGTTGCTTTAGCGATAAAGTTGCCCCATAATGACAGAAATCGTAAACTACTGAAAGTATATATTTACTAGGCAAGAGCGAGGTTCGTATGTCACTTAGACTGAAACTAAGTTTATTAATCTTGGGCATAATCATGCTATCATCCGGAACACTGTGGGTCTTCACACAGAACCAGCAGCAACTGGATGACGTTGCCACTAGGCTCAGGTTTGGGCAAATCATGCTATCTACCAGCGAGAAATTATCTCTGGGTAAATTGGTATTGCAATCAGACCTACCTGATAAAGGGAGTACGATCAACCAACTACTCGATGATATTTTCCTAACGCAAGCGGTTGTTAATACAAGTTTGCGTTTCGATAATCACCCAGATGATATAGCCTCTTTACGCGGAATTCAGCTTGATTTGCCTACGACAAGCTTATTGCTTCAGGATTTGCAAATCCGTTTGGCTCTAGGTGAAACCCTAACGCAAGAAGATATCCTCCGACTAGCTCAATTAGATAGCATCTCCGAGAAAATTACGAACGCAGTAAAGAAATACGAACAAAATCTAAACGAAGACACTAAAAGAATCACGCAAAGAACTATCTTATATAGACGTATTCTTATTGGTGCTATGATCGCGATGATTGTTGCTATCTCCTTGGTTATTTACTATAACGTTCTACGCCCCATTAACCTCCTCACCGAAGCAGCAGAAGAATATGGACAAGGAAATTATGAACACGTTATTGGCATTTCGGGTCAAGGTGAATTGGGACAATTGGGGGATGCTTTTGATAGAATGGGCAATCAAATTAGCACTCTGGTTCATACCCAAGAGCGAACTATCGCCGACCGCACCCGTGCTTTAGAAACATCTACCGAAGTTAGCCGTCGTCTCTCTACCATTCTTGACGAAGAACAACTTGTAAAAGAAGTAGTAGAGCAATTAGTGACTGCCTTCGATTATTACTACGCCCATATTTATCTCTTTGAAGAAGATGAGAATACACTAGTGATGAAAGGTGGCACCGGTGAGGCGGGGACAGTGCTTCTCTCTCGCGGGCATACCATACCCAAAGGGCGCGGTCTTGTCGGTAGAGCCGCAGAAACAAACAAAGTTATTCTCGTTGGTGATACCCTCAACGAAGAAGGTTGGTTGCCCAACGACTTGCTCCCTGAAACGCGTTCTGAGTGTGCTGTCCCTATCTCCATTGGCGAAAATGTCTTGGGCGTTTTCGATGTTCAACATAATATCGTGGATGGCATCACAGAAGAAGACGTAGACTTGCTAGAGAGTCTTGCCAACCAGGTGGCTATCGCGGTGCAAAACGCGCAAGCCTATACGATTGCACAAGAACAGGCTGAACGCGAGGTACGTATTTCTAAAATTAGCGCACAAATTCAACAAGCGACTACGATAGATGATGTGATGAAAATTGCGATAAGCGAACTCGGGCAAACACTAAATTCGAAACGCACAAGCGTAGAACTGAATATGAAGTAGGGAATTGGGTATCCGTAGACCAGTAAATCAGTGAATCAGTAGACCAGTTTACTGCTCCCTAATTCACTAATACCTCCCCCCCTAAACTTAGCCCCAGCTAAGGAGAAAACTTATGCGAGTTATCAGAAAACTACTTGTACCTACCCTAATTTTTATTGGTCTAATTATCACAGGACTAATTGCTTTTAATACAATTAATGCTGTGCAAAACACCAACGAAGCAGAACAAGAACGTCTTGCAAATATGAGTGAGGCTTTTCAAGAACGTCTTAATAATCAAGAAGATTTCGCCGTGGCACTCGCTATAAAAACAGCCAACAATGCAGAAGTTGCAGAAGCTTTTGCAAAGCGAGATAGAGAAAGACTCATAGAACTAACCTTACCTAGTTATGAAGAAATTGATGAACTGTTTGATGTTCCACAACATCAATTCCACCTTGCACCAGCAACATCTTTTTTGCGGCTTCACAATATTGAAAAATATGGTGACGATTTATCCAGTTTCCGCTTTACCGTACTCGCCGCTAACGCAGAAAAGAAAATAGTTAGCGGACTTGAAATTGGTCGTGGTGGCTTAGGTGTGCGCGGCGTTGTGCCAGTGACCTATGAAAACAAACATATAGGCACCGTTGAGTTTGGCACAAATGTAGATTTAGCCTTCCTTGAAGACTTACAAGAAAGTTTTGGCTACGATTGGCAACTTTTCCTCAGTCGTGGTCCCGCAGAAACAGCCACCTTTGTAGGTGCTGTAGAAGGAATAGAAAATGCACACAATGACCTTTTACTTCAGGCGAGCACATTAGCTACACCTTTTTTTGCCACCGAAAACAATTACGAAAAAGCCTTAACGGGTGAAAACAGTTTGGAACAAGTTAGCGTAGATGAACTCGAATATAGCATATACAGCACCCCCCTTTATGATTTTTCTGGCAATGTGATTGGCGTTGTCGATATTATTTCAGACCGCAGTGCAATCGTTATACAGCAAAGAAATCAATTGCTTTTATCACTTGGCATTCTCCTTTTGTCGCTCCTTGTGATTGGCTTTGGCTTTTCATTTATCGCCAACCGCACCTTGCGCCCAATTGGAGAACTCAGCAACACAGCCAGTGCAATTGCCGAAGGTGATTTTAGCCAGAGAGCCAAAGTAGAGAGTGACGATGAAATTGGAAGTTTAGCAAAAGTATTCAATAGAATGGCAGAGCAACTTCAGGGACTTTTTGGCACATTAGAAGAACGTGTGGAAAACGCAACCCAAAGTTTGACGCTAGCTGTCGAAGTAGGACAAAAAGTTTCTCTGGTACAAGATGAAGATTTGATGCTCGCAGAAGCGGCAAGTATTATTCGGGATAGATTTGATATGTACTATACCCAAATTTATTTGACTGACCGAGCCGAACGTAACCTCATCTTGCGTGCTGGCACCGGACAGGTGGGTGGAAAATTACTTAATCGCGGTCATCGCCTCCCCGTAGATATGAGTTCCATTAACGGTACGGCGGCAACACAGCGCAAAGCAGTAATCGTTGAAAACACCGAAACCAGCAGAATTCATCGTCCCAATCCCCTACTGCCCGATACACGCTCAGAGATGGCAGTTCCCCTTATTGCGCAAGATCGCGTTGTAGGCGTACTGGATTTACAAAGTGCCAAGGCGGGTGCGCTAAACGAAGAAAATCTCCCTGCTTTTGAGGCATTGGCTGGTCAGTTAGCTATTGCCATTATCAATGTTGAACTATTTGCAGAAGTTGAAAAAGCCCGCACTCAAATAGAAGCCCGCACTGCACAAGCAACAGAAAAAGGCTGGAGAGATTATCTTGATGCCCTTGAGCGCAAAGACAGAATCGCCTATAGCTACGAGAACGAAAATATCACTCCGCTGGTCGGAGCACTGGAAAAACCATCCAACGAGAATACGATGTCTGTGCCAATTGAGGTTGCAGGTGCTGATGTCGGCACCTTGCAATTTGAGGGCAAGCAAGCTTGGGACAAGGACGACGCGAAAATGGTATCCGCAATAGCTAAACAAGTGGCGCAACAAATCGAAAATATCCGTCTGCTTGAGCAATCCCAGCAATATCACAATGAAGCCCAAGAAGCACTCCGCCGCCTAACCCGCGAAGGTTGGGATGAATATCAGAAAGAGGGGAGTTTAGCTTACCTTTATAAAGATGCGCAGGTGCAAGAGTTTGATGAAGATTTTGAAGAAAAACAGAGTTACGATATTAAAATCAGTAATGAAGCAATTGGACAGATAAGTATCGCCAGACATGAAACACTTTCGGCAGAGGATGCTGAAATAGTGACAACTATTACCGAGCAACTTGGCGCACAACTTGAAAAACTGCGCTTGAGTAGTGAAACTGAAAAAGCATTATCAGAAACTGAAAGTCTTTATACAGCTAGCCGTTCAATCACTGCCGCTCAAGATACGAAAGAAGTGGCAGAAACTTTGGTAGCGCATATTGACCGCCAAAAATTAGATAGGGTTTTGGTGGCTCTAATTGACGATAAAGAAAAAGAAATGCTAAAAGCTGATGTGCTTGCCCTATGGGATAGAGCAGGTGTGCTAGAAGCTGGAAATTCTTTCACAGACAAGCAAATACCCTTACTTAACACACTAGGGACGCAAGACTCTCTCTTTATTGATGATTTCGCCAATGCTGAAAAAGTGGACGATGTTTCTAAAGCGACATTTGCCTATTTGGGCGTGAAATCTGCCGCTATTATCCCCATTAGCGTTGGCGAAACACTTTTAGGCTGGCTTCTTTTAGAAACCACCGATAATTTACGGAATTTTTCTACTGAGGATATGAGTTCTTTCAATACACTAGCTGGGCAAGTAGCTGTTGTTTTGGAGAGCCAACGTCTCTTTGACCAAACCCAAACTCGTGCTGTTGAGCTTGCTACTGTTGCTGAGGTTAGTACTGCCGCCGCCAGAGCCTTAAATATGGATGACCTTCTTCAAGGAGTTGTAGACCTCACCCGTAAACGCTTTGATCTCTACCATTCTCATATCTTCTTGATAGATGATGATGGCAAGAACCTGCAAGTCAGTGCCTGCGGCTGGGAAGAAGGGAGTGAGCAAATGGGAACACATGGTGATACGACTATTCCACTTGACTCAGAGCAATCAATCATAGCTGAAGTTGCCCGCACGCGGCAGGCAGTTGTTGTAAACGACGTGCGCGATGACCCACGTTGGCTACCTAACGAACTAATGCCAAATACCCGCTCTGAAATGGCTGTGCCACTCATTGTTGGAGAAAATCTAATTGGCGTCTTTGATATTCAGTCTGACCAAGTAAATCGCTTCACCAGTGAAGCTGTTGATGTTCAAACAACACTTGCAGCACAGGTTGCAACGGCATTGCAAAATGCTCGCTTATATCAGGAATCTCAAAATCGTGCCCAGCGCGAAGAGGCATTAGGTGCAATTACTGCGGCAGTGCGTGCTTCTTCTAACCCACAAACTATTTTAAAAACAGCGGTGCGAGAATTAGGAAATATCTTTGGTCGCCAAGCGAGCATTCACTTGGCGGGTACAGAAACATCGGTAGAACAGGAATCAGTGGATTAGGAACCAGTCTACTGATTTACTAGCCTACTAGCCTACCGATTGACTGATACCCAAAGACGGAGAATGAATTATGTCAAAAGAAAAAAATATTTTTGAGACGCTTTTTGAAGAAACAGCCGATGCTTATCTTCTAATTGAAAATAATGCCTTCATAGATTGCAATAAAGCCGCAGTAGAGATGTTGGGCGCAAGTTCTAAAGATGAAGTGCTTTCTTTGCACCCGGGAAAAATCTCACCAAAACTTCAACCCGATGGAAGAGATTCGGGTAAAAAAGCGGATGAAATGATTCAGGTTGCTCTAGACGAGGGAAGCAATCGTTTTGAGTGGACGCATCAGAGGGTAGATGGCACTGACTTTTTGGTAGAAGTTGTATTAACGCCTATTTCTTTGGGGGAGAAAAAAATTATTCACACAATATGGCGCGATATTACTGAGAGAAAAGAAACTGAAAAAGCAATTCAAACCAGTCGAGAACGTTTTCAAGGCATGGTTGAAACCATCAATGAGTGGGTTTGGGAAGTAGACCCAACTGGAAAATACACCTATGTAAACCCTCGTGTGAAAGACCTCCTTGGCTATGAACCCGAAGAGGTGTTGGGAAAAACGCCATTTGACTTGATGCCAGCAGAAGAAGCTGAACGTGTTGGCGGTACTTTTAGAGAATTGATATCAAAAGAATTGCCTTTAGAAAATCTTGAGAATGTTAATCAACACAAAGACGGTCGTTTGTTTACGCTAGAAACCAGCG
>CAZAWS010000040.1:0-3150 GCA_964488755.1 uncultured Anaerolineaceae bacterium
AAGGTACAGCACCATCGTCCGTAGCGTATCGAAATCGTAGTGGATTTAATGAAATTTACCCGTAACCCTCCGTTTGGTTTCGATACGAATGACGATGATGCTGTCATTCTACTCAACCGGCACTATCCGGATATTAATGAAGTTTCCTAAGTTATTTAATCCGCGTTCCTAATATATACACTATCCCTGTTTCGTGTAGTGTGATTTCTCAACTCTCGCGCTACACGAAACAAAGGAAAAACCCCATGAAAAAAACACTTCTCCTCCTCTTTCTATTACCTCTACTTCTCTTTGCGGTCATTCCCGCTCAGGCACAGCAACCCGAAAGTATTTGGATAGAAAGCCCCTCCCTAGCCTACAAAACAAAAGAAGTCGTTGTCGTTAGCATTAATGCTATCTCAGCCATCCCAATTCAGGGCTTTACATTTCAAATCCGCTACGACCCCGCCTGCCTAGAACCAATGAATGCCTCCTCACCCATCGCAGGGATGAACGGTTTGCAATTGCCTCAAAGCTCTGGGCTAATGGATGCCACCTTTGCCAGCACCACCCCGCAAAACGTCTCTGGCGTAATTGCCGAAGCCTCTTTCACCACCTTGGGTGCCTGCAATACCAATCTATACCTTGAAAGTGCCGCCCTCGCCATCCTCAACGAAGAAGGCTTTGCCGCCCCCCTCACCAATATCGCCATCACACAAAGAGAAGTTACTCTAGCGGTAGATGGTGCAATCGCTGATACGCAAGAATATATTCCCGTAGGCACGCCGCTCCCGCTCAGTATGGCAGAAACAGCCTCAGCACCGAGCGATAATAACTTCCTATTTATTTTTATTGCACTAGGCGGATTAGGGTTGAGCCTAATCGTTGGGGCTTTGGTATATGCCTACCTCGGAAAGAAAAATACAGAAACGATTCAAGAAGGATGATAGACCGCGCCGCGCGCGCACTTCAACACGGTTCAGATCTAGTTTTTGGCTTGCTTGCCCTCATTCAACATCTGAGGGGCGTAAACGCTTTGCCCCCCTCTGTCCTTCGGACATCTCCCCTCGAGGGGTGGAGACAGTATAAAGGCTGGGGAACAGCACCCAAGCCCAAAACACGTCCGTCTCGGTTCTTCATCCCACCCCAAAAGGCACGATTATGAAATCTAAATCCAAATTATGGCTCATAATCCTAGTAATTTTAGGTTTATCAATCCCAGCAAATAGCGCAAACGCACTCCCCCAAACCGCGCTCCCTCCAACTGATATGTTCCAATTGCCCTGGGAACAAGGGATTGCGTGGGTTCCTATGGATGGATTCGATAATGGCTTATTGCGAGGACCTTTAAGCCCGCATCGCTACACCAATGGTGGCGCAGTAGATTTTGCGCCGCGTAAAGATATGGTGCCCGGAGAAGACACCTCCGATTTTTGGGTAACTGCGGCGGCAAATGGGACTGTAGTAAAAAAATACCTCTGTGGATTACAAATTGCTCACGCCGGCGGATGGACTACAGAATATCAATTTTTGGCAAATATCCAAGTGGAGGTAGGTGATGCGGTGTATCGCAACCAAAAAATTGGCGTTATTGCCGATGGTGTACGAGTCAATTATTGTATAGGCTCAGAGCAACCCAATAAGCCCCATTTACACTTCTCCCTACGCCCCGAAATGCGAGGGGCTAGTTTTGCAGGTTGGGAGGTAAACTATAATGCCCTTTTTAATCAAACAACCTATATAAAAGATGGGCAGATCGCGCAACAATTTGACCCTTTATTGAATGTCCCCCCGCTTCAAATAATTATGATGGGCGATATTACTTGGGATACCACCTATAAAGGAAGCGTAGACGCATATCGCTATGAAAAATGGCATTTCACGCTGGATAAAACGACATCCTTTGTGCTAAACACAGGCACTATTACCTCAGGATTAGAGCCTTTGCTGATTCTATTAGATTCTTCGGGGAACGAGTTGGCGAGGGGCAAAGAGCTATTATCGAGTGTGCAACCTGCGGGCGAGTATTTTGTCCAAATCCAACCGCAAGAAGGGCAGGGATTTTATGATTTGCGCTTAACCAAATTAGAGGATGAAGCCATTACTATTATCGCCCCCGAAAATGTAAAAGTTGGCGAGAAAATCACAGTTACCACCTATTTCAACTTGATTCCGCCTTCGGGATATACAAGTGCAGAAATTACCTGTTCCTATGATGCCAACTTGCTTGAAGCTAGCAATATGATCGCCCAAACTATCTTTGGCACCGATCCAGTCACTGCTGTTAGCGGACCCCAAAATGGTTCGTTCATTTACGCAATCGCGGGCAGTCACGGGCAAAAGGCTACTGAAAATGGCGCGGTTTTTAGTTTTGATATGGAAGGCTTGCAAGAAGGGCAATCGACAATAAGTTGTTCAGGGAAGGTGTCGCAAGGCGATGGAACACTCATCGATATTGGCTCTAGCAGTCTTAATGTTGATATTTTAGCAAACGCCCCTCCCCCAGAAACTACAGAAAACTTGGCACCTGCGCCTACACAAAACATTGATGCAGATATGCCTCAACTTAGCGGTCAGGTGACTGCGAGCAAAGCAACGACTGTTAGTCTCTACGATGCAGAAAACGCATTGATTTCCTCTGCACCCGTACAAGCGGATGATACTTTTAGAATCTTCGCACCGGTTGGGACATATATCATCATAGCCGAAGCAAATGGCTTTATAGATGCGCAGGGGAATATATCTATAAACGCTGAATCTGCCGAAACCCTGAAAGGGATTATATTGCCCGCTGGCGATATTGATAATAATAACGTCATCGACCAACTCGATGCACTCGGCATTGCCATGAATTACAACACCGCTTCCCCAGAGGTAGCAGACCTAAACGGCGATGGCATTATTAATCTTTTAGATTTGGAGATTTTGGCACAAAATTACCGCTTTAGCGGTGTGCTGGTTTGGGAGTGATTTACCCAAAGATATGGCGGCAAGATACTCAGCTCTCGAGTATCTGTGTGCAAAAACAATTTGTAATCATTCACTCCCCTCCCCCCTCTAACTCCCCCCCCACCTAGCCTCCCCCAAAATGGGGGAGGCTAGGTGGGGGGGACAACAATTTAGATAAACTTCTCAAAATCTTTTGCTTCCCCTAGCGGAATTCCCTTCACG
>CAZAWS010000040.1:3250-6874 GCA_964488755.1 uncultured Anaerolineaceae bacterium
AATTTAGATAAACTTCTCAAAATCTTTTGCTTCCCCTAGCGGAATTCCCTTCACGCTTCGGTCAATTCTTCGTAATAAGCCTGTTAGCACATTTTTGCTACCCAATTCTACAAAAGTTTCTACTCCTTGAGCAACCATATACTGAATAGATTCTGTCCAGCGAACGCGGGAAGTAAGTTGGGCGCGCAAATCAGCTTTGATTTCTGCTACAGTTAATAAAGGCTGTGCATTCACGTTACCGACTACGGGGAAACTTGCTTCCGCTATATCAACTTTTGTAAGAGCTTCATCAAATTCGCGTTGAATCGTGCCCATCAACGCAGAATGTGGCGCAACACTTACAGGGAGGGAAATCGCTCGCCTTGCGCCCGCATCATTTGCCAAATCTATAGCTCGTTTTAGCGCGGACTTTGTTCCCGAAATTACGACCTGCCCGGGACAATTATCGTTAGCAACCTGAACAGCATCTTCTCCTTGACTGGCTTCAGCGCAAATTTTATCTAATGCGGGAATATCTAATCCTAAAATTGCCGCCATCCCACCGGGAGCAATCTCGCCGGCATAGCGCATCAACTCTCCACGTCTGCGAACAAGTTTCAAGCCATCGCTAAAGCTAATAGATCGCGCGGCGCATAAGGCGGTTATTTCTCCGAGAGAATGTCCACTAAGGCACGCAGGTTCAAAGTTGGGGACGTTCCGCTGAAAAACACGCAGCGAAGCGATAGAATGCACAAATAGCGCGGGCTGAGTATTCGCGGTGTCATTGAGCGCGTCCCCATCATCCCACATAATTTTTGAAAGGGAGAAGCCTAAAATCTGGTCGGCTTCTTCAAATGTTTCGCGGGCAATAGAATAAGTAGAGGCTAGTTCTTTGCCCATGCCCAGTGCTTGTGAGCCTTGACCGGGAAAAAGAAAAGCTGTTTTTTGAGAGGTGAGATTCATTTTTTCTCCTTTATCATATATCTCCCCTTAAAACACAAAAGAGCCGAGGTGGTCACGGCTCTTTTGTTGAAAAATTATTTTGCTTATTTGGCTGATTTAACTTCGATGACTTCTTGACCTTTGTAAAAGCCACATTCGGCGCAAACGGTGTGCGGCAATCGTGCAGCACCACAATTTGTGCAGGTGGTTAAGTTACGGGCTTTAAGAGCATCATGGGCGCGGCGGCGATCGCGGCGACCTTTAGAAATTTTTCGCTTTGGTAATGGGGTCATAGGGCTTTCTCCTTAATACATTTATCGGGCACTGCCCAATGAATTCTTCTTATAAACAAGCGGGCTGATTATAGTAGTCTTGGGTAGTGACGTCAAGCCCAATTTGTTGTACAATTCGGGCTATGAAAATCAAAATTGCAGGTTCAAAAGTAAAGAAATATGCCGTTTCAAAAAGTGGTGATACGCTTGAGATTATTGAGCGACCCAATGGTGGCATTTCTGTCGTTTTAGCAGATGGTCAAACATCGGGACGAGGGGCAAAAGCGGTCTCGATGATGGTTGTTCGCAAAGTAATTGGGCTACTTGCCGAAGGCGTACGAGATGGTGCCGCCGCGCGAGCCGCATCTGATTATTTATATACAGAAAAAATGGGACGCGTATCTTCAACACTCAATATCGCTTCTATTGATTTGAATACAAAAACGGTGGTTCTAACGCGCAACAACCCCGCGCCTACCTATATTTGTCATGGAGACAGATTGGATGTATTGAAAACAGATAGCTCCCCAATTGGCATTACGCGCAATATCCGCCCTGCAATTAGTGAAATTGAACTCACCCCCGGCTTAACCATTATTATTTATACCGATGGTCTCACCCACGCAGGCAAACGCAATGGGCAGGCAATGGATATCAGTGAGGCAATTCAAGTGGCACTAGATGCCGAAAATCCCGACCCTCAAGAAATTGCCGATGCGCTTCTTGCACACGCCGTGCGCTTAGATGATAATCGTCCTGCCGATGATATTAGCGTGGTTGTTCTTCGCGTTACCTCTGAAGAAGGGGATGTGATTCGGCGAATGAGTGTTGAACTTCCAATTTAAAGCGTTAACACATCCGATTAAAAGCATCGCAACCAACGCGACCTAAACTTGGGTGCCGATTATCAACATTATGCGGGCGTAAACGTGCGTTGCGTACCGATATTCACGCCGAATCCCACGTTTGGGATTCAACACTCAAACCTAAAACACGGGCGTCGCGATTCATCGTCTCCCTTTATCACACGCTCTTCAACCATCCTGAATTCAAATACCAACTATGAAAAAAATAAGGAAATTGAAAGCCTCTTGGCGTGATACAAATCTCTTATTAAAAGAGTTTCGTATTCCCTTGTTTATTTTTGTAGCGGTAATGCTCGGTGGCGGTGCGCTATATCAAAAAATAGCCTTTATGGTTGGAGAACCACTATACGATTATTCACAAGCCGTTTATTTGATTTTAACTTTATCTTTTTTACAGCCAAGCGGAGAGTTTCCTCATAGCCCTTTTCTGGAGGCATTCTACTTTATTATGCCTATTATCGGGCTGGGGATACTTGCACAGGGTCTCTCTGATTTTGGCATCATGCTCTTTAATCGCAATGCACGCAATGAGGAATGGGAAATGGCTATAGCATCCACTTTTGAAAATCACACAATTTTAGTTGGCTTAGGACATCTCGGCTTTCGTGTTTCGGAACATCTAACTGACCTTGGTAAAAAAATCGCCATTATCGAGCTTGACCCCAAAGACGATTTAGTAGACGCCGTACGCAAAATGGGCATCCCCGTTATTCACGATGATGCTTCTCGACAATCATCTTTAGAGAAAGCGGGCATCTATAAAGCGAATACAATCACTTGTTGTATGCAAGCAGATGCGCTAAATCTTCAAATTGCTGTGAAAGCTCGAAAACTCAACCCCAAGATCAATGTTATTGTGCGGATTTTTGATGATGAGTTTGCAAAATCAATTCAAAAGCAATTTGGCTTTACAGCCTTTAGCGCAACCAGCATTTCTGCACCCGCTTTTGCCGCCGCATCAGCAGGCGTAGAAATTACACGCCCCATTACGGTAGAAGGAGAAGCCCTCAGCTTGGCAAAACTTCGTATTCGCGAAAACTCAGCGTTAAGACAATTATCCGTTGCTAGAGTTGAAAAAGATTATGACGTAAGCGTAGTTCTTTTGCGCCGCGATCAAGAAATCGATATGCACCCCGCTGGGATGCGCATTTTGCAAAAAAATGACATTGTGGCTATTCTCGGCAACCCAAGTAAAATTAGCCTAGCGGTTCATGAAAACCAATAAAGAAAGGGCTTTAATCGGTATTGTTGGTCCCTGTTCAGCGGGAAAATCAACTTTAGTAGCGGGACTAAAAAAGCGCGGCTTCAATGCAAAACAAATTTCCCAAGAACATTCTTATGTCAAAGATATGTGGCAAAGAAGAAGCAGCTTGGATACACTTATCTTTTTACAAGTCTCATACCCCACAGCCCAAGAACGCAGAAAGCTCAATTGGTCTTCTAAAGAATACGAAACTCAACAACATCGCCTTAAGAATGCGCGTCAACATGCCGATTTTTATCTTGAAACAGACGGCTTAACGCCTGAAGAGATTATTGATGAAGTGCTAAGGTTTATTGCAAAG
>CAZAWS010000040.1:6974-10747 GCA_964488755.1 uncultured Anaerolineaceae bacterium
TGTCCGAAGGACAGAGGGGGAAAGGGGGAAAATCTACCTTACCTAGACTCTCCCTATGAGGTATAATTTGCCCCGCTGTCAAGGCTCTTGGCAGTATTTTTTATAAATTGGAGTAGACGTTTATGATAAAAAATCAAAACACACGACTAATCGTGATTATCATCCTGGTCGCTTTTGCGCTCTGGATTGGTCTAAGCGAAACAGTCACCATCACAAATCCCATTAACGGAGAAGTGATTTACAAACAGGATGTTAGCCCGCAACTCGGACTTGATTTGCGCGGTGGCTTACAAGTTTTGCTTGAAGCCGACCTTCCTGAAGACGCCGAAATTTCAGCAGAGCAAATGGAAGTTGCTCGAAGCGTCATTGAAAACCGTACCAATGCCTTAGGCGTTTCTGAAAACCTAGTTCAGGTTGCAGGCTCACGCCGCATTGTTGGGGAATTTCCGGGCGCAGCTGAAAACGTAGAAGGGATTATTGACACCATCCAACAACAAGGACAGCTCGAATTTGTTGATATGGGTGACACACCACTCCCCGCAGGAACAATGCTCGTTACCGATTATGGTCTTTCTGACGAAGCCATAGCCGAATATAACGAAGACCCCGATGCCCCAACCATGTACCACACCGTGATGACAGGTAGTGATTTAGACGAAGTTGGCGTTTCTCAAAGCCAAACTGGTGAATTTCAAATCGCCTTTACCCTCACAGATGACGGAAGTGATATTTTCGCCGAATACACATCCGCACATATTGGGCAATATCTCGCCATCGTTTTAGATAAAGAGATTATCTCTACACCCCGCATCCAAAGTGCCATCACAGGTGGAAGCGGCGTAATTACAGGGCAATTTGACTATGAAAGTGCCAATAATCTCGCTGTGCAATTGCGCTATGGCTCACTCCCTGTGCCGCTCATAATTGTAGAAAGCAGAATTGTAGGACCCACCCTCGGTGAAGATTCCTTGCAACGCTCTCTGCAAGCGGGCTTAATCGGTATGATTATTGTCATTCTCTTCATGGCAACCTACTACCGCCTGCCCGGCATCGTTGCAGATATCTCCATCATCTTCTACGCCATCATCGCCTTTGCCATCTTCAAATGGATTGGCGTGACCCTCACCCTCCCCGGTATTGCGGGTTTCATGCTCAGTACAGGCTCTGCCCTAGATGCAAATATCCTTGTCTTTGAAAGGCTCAAAGAAGAATTGCGAAACGGCAGACCATTAAATCAAGCCTTCGATATGGCTTGGTCACGTGCTTGGCCCTCCATTCGAGACTCTAACGCCGCCGTGCTCATTACCTCCCTCATCCTCTTCTGGTTTGGGAGTGCGTTCGGTGCTACCATCGTAAAAGGCTTTGCGCTCACCCTTGCATTAGGTGTGCTCATCTCCCTATTTTCCTCCCTCTTCATCACTCGAACCCTGTTGGCTGTAGCTCTTGACAAACTCAAGATTACAAACTACTCACGTTGGTTCGGTATATAAAGGAGCAAAATTATGAATTTACTCAAAAGACGCTATTTTTTCTTTGCTCTTTCCTTGCTTATCATCCTGCCCGGTCTCATCGTGCTTGCCACAGGCGGGATATCCCTCTCCATTGACTTCACTGGCGGAAGTCTTCTCGAAGTCACCTTTGCAGAAGGAACGCCGTTACCCGAAGATGTCCTTGCTGTATACGATGAAGCAAATATCAAAGACCCCCAAGTTCAAACAACAGACGCAGGAAGCATCGTCATCCGTTCAGAATTCTTAGACAATGAAAAACGAGATGCCGTTCTTGGCTCCCTTGAAGAAGAATTCGGTGAAGTTACCGTCTTGCGCTTCGATAGCGTAGGACCCAGCATCGGCGATCAAGTTACCTCCCGCGCCGCAATGGCTGTGAGTGTGTCATCTTTCCTCGTGTTACTCTTTATTGCGTGGTCATTCCGTAGCATTAAAAATGGCTACCGCTACGGCATTTCTGCCATCTTTGCCATGCTCCACGATGTTGCCATAATTTTCAGCATCACCGCACTTGGTGGCTTATTCTTTGACTGGGAAATAGATGCCCTCTTCCTTACCGCCCTACTCACCGTCATCGGCTTCTCTATGCAAGATTCAATCGTGGTTTTCGATCGTATCCGAGAAAATTCTAAAACCCTGCGCCATCTCGAATACGAAACCCTCATCAACCACTCCATCGTCCAAACACTACAACGCTCCATCAACACCCAACTCATGACGGTCGAATTTCTGCTCCTCGCCCTCGCCCTTTTTGGCGGCGTGACCCTGCAACAATTCGTCATCGTCTTACTCATTGGGCTTATGAGCGGCACCTACTCCTCCATCTTCGTAGCCGCCCCAGTGCTAGTCGTTTGGGAAAACGAAGAATGGAAAACTTGGTTCAAAAAAGACAAAACCATCGCATAAAGAAAATAAAGTAAAATTAATGGCGCATCTTCTGATGCGCCATTTTTATTTAACGTAGGGGCGCACCCTTGCGGTCGCCCAAACCGATAGGGGCAAAGGATTTTTTAAAATGAAACCAACATTTACCCTACTTTTAGCATTGACCATCTTAACCAGCGGATGCGCATCCCCAACATCTGTGCCAGCGACACCCACGCGTATTGAACCTGATACCGCGACCTCAACATCTGTGCCGCCCGAAACAGATTCCACGCCCGAAAATGCAATCCCAACCGAAACCGCCTTCCCCAGCAAAGAGATTTGGCTTCCGCCGCTTGCTTCTTCTTTTTCGTGGCAATTGAGCGAAGAAGTAAATACCGAATTTGACGCGGCTATTTTCGACCTCGATGCTTTTGAAACGGAAACAAGCCTAATTTCACGTCTGCATTCGGAGGGCAAAAAAGCCTTTTGCTACATCTCTGTTGGGAGCTGGGAAGACTGGCGACCAGACGCAGAAACCTTCCCATCCGAAATAATAGGAAAAGATTACGAAGGCTGGAAAGGTGAAAAATGGCTCGATATTCGTCAAATCGACCAGCTTGCCCCCATCATGCGCGCTAGGCTAGATATGTGCGCCGAAAAAGGCTTTGATGGTATTGAGCCAGATAATATGGATTTGCATTGGGCGGATACGGGCTTCGATATTTCCTACGAAGACCAGCTTGCCTATAATATCTGGCTGGCAGAGGAAGCTCATGCACGGGGATTAAGCATCGGGCAGAAAAACGCCGAAGACCAAACCATAGATTTGCTCCCCTACTCTGATTGGGGTCTCACAGAAGATTGCTTTGTGGGTGAATGGTGCGAAGAAATGCTCCCCCTAATTGAAGTGGGCAAACCTGTTTTTTCAGCAGAATATACCGATGAAATCAGCTACGAAGAATTTATCGCCGATATTTGCCCCAAAGCAGAGACACTGGGCTTTTATGTTTTCTTGAAAAATAGAAACTTGGATGAGTATAGAGCGGAGTGTCCTTAAATTTTAACCGCCAAGACGCAAAGAACACGAAGAAAACAAAAAAGGAGGCTCTCAAATGAGAGCCTCCTTCAACTTTAAATCTTAAACTTTCAACGTAATTGCTCAAAATGTTGGTGCTATTATCTAAGTGCGGGGATTAATCCCCTGCTCAATTCATGGAAGCCCTTCGGGCTAGAATTCAGTCCAGCGGACTTTCATGTGCTGAGCAGGCGGCTTTAGCCCCGCTCAATCCCAACCATATCAAAATGAAAGTTTATGACCGTGCCAAGTATAATACGGGAAGTCCGTTTAAACGGACTTTTTATTTCAGCATGGGATTTCAATCCCATGCTAATAGGATT
>CAZAWS010000041.1:0-10293 GCA_964488755.1 uncultured Anaerolineaceae bacterium
GTTCAGACATGAATTATCATGCTAATTCACGTTGAGCCAATTTTTTCTTCTTTTTAACGCGAAGAACACGAAAAAGGCGAAAAGCACGGTTTTTCTGGGCTTTTTCGCCTTTGTCTAAAGCCCAATTAAATTATCCCCGAATTATACGCCAAAAATTCAGATTATCCCCATCCATGCTAAAATTACGCCATGACCTACACAACCGAATTCCACGCTCACAGCATCTACTCCAAAGACTCCCTCTCTGCCCTAGAGAAAATGATAGAAACTTGCCATAAAAAAGGCATAGACCGCCTCATTCTCACCGACCACAACACCATAAAAGGTGCTGTCGAAGCTAAAAAACTTGCCCCCGAACTCATCATCATTGGCGAAGAAATTATGACCACAAAGGGAGAACTTCTCACAGCCTTCCTCAAAGAAGAAATCCCGCCCATGCTTACGCCACAAGAAACTATCACCCGCCTCAAAGAGCAAGATGCCTTCATCAGCGTTTCGCATCCCTTCGACTACACCCGAAGCGGACATTGGACAGAAGCCGATTTGCTTGAAATTCTCCCCGATATTGATGCCATAGAAACTTTCAACAGCCGCTGTCTCTCTGCGAGCATGAACGCTAAGGCGCAAGCATTTGCTCAAGAGCACGGCATCGCATCTACGGTGGGGTCAGACGCGCACGCGCTTTTCGAGCTAGGACGCGCCACTTTAACGCTTCCCAAGTTCAAATCTGCGCGCGAGCTTCGGCAAGTCATCCGCCAGGGGGTGCCTCAGACGCGCCAGACCGGCATCCACGCTAGATTCGCGTCACGGTACGCCGTCCTCCGAAAAAAAATATCTCTTTGATTTTGGAGTCCGAAGTCTCCCGACTTCGGCTATCCCAATTATGAAAAAAAGATTTTTGTTTCTCCTTACCCTTCTCCTCCTCATCCTTCCGCACTCTGCCAGCGCGCATCCGGCGGATATGTATTTTCATACTTTCACACTCAATTTTTCATCCGATTCTGTGCAAATTACATGGGAACTGGTGCCGGGACCCATGGTCACGCACGTTCTTTGGCATGAGGCAGATTTGAATGGAGATGAGGCGATTTCGGATGCCGAAGCCGAAGCATGGGTGCAACCAATTTTGGACGATTTCTCACTGCGACTGGACGGAACGCCCTTAACTTTTGATTTGGTTGCCCTTCAATGGGCAGATTCTCTGCCCCAACTTCGTACCGGTGAAAGCCCCATCACCATCGAACTCCGTGCTGATCTGAACGTGAATGACGGCGAGTTGCTTTTGCTCAACGAATATAAGCCTGAAAATTCTCTAAATTGGTTCACCGTCACCGCCGATGAGGGGATACAGTTTTCTGCCCCCGAACAAGATAATGGTATTTTGAAAGTAGCCTTTGGCACGGGGGCAGGTGCAAGCGAATGGGAAAGCGGACAGCCCTCTATCCCACCCGCTGTGGAGGCTTTGGGCTTAGGCGAAACCGCCGCAGCCGCAGTAGAAAATGCTAAAAACCAGCAGGGGATTTTAGCCATTTTAGAAGGCTTTTTACGCACGCCCAGCCTCTCGCCTACCGTCTTTTTAGCCGCATTAGCGATTGCGCTAATTTTGGGCGCACTCCACGCCCTTAGCCCCGGACACGGAAAAACCATAGTCGCCGCATATTTGGTTGGCTCGCAAGGAAAACTTTATCACGCTATTGTGCTAGGACTTTTAGTCACGCTCACGCATACTGGCTCTGTTTTTATGCTTGGTTTAGCAACCCTCTCTCTTTCAAAATATATTATGCCCGACCAGCTTTTTCCCATGCTAGAGTTAATTTCGGGGCTATTAATTGTCATTTTAGGCATATTCTTGCTTTTACCGCGCATTAAAACATTAAGAGCAGAGAAAGAACGAGAAAAAGCCCCTGCAAAAGCAAAGGCAATTGTGATAGGTGAAAAAAGTACCCGCCTAAAAATTGACGAAGAAATTAGAGAATTAGGACCAGAGCATAATCACGATCCCTCTCAATTTGGCTATATCCCTCTCCCTAAAGGCGTAACGCGAGATTCATCTCGCACAAACCCGCTCGCCGATATTAACTGGAAATCGCTCATCGCACTAGGAATCAGTGGCGGGCTTGTTCCCTGCCCCGATGCCATTGCAATTTTGCTTATAGCCGTCACAATTAATAAAATAGCTTTGGGATTAGGGCTAATCATCTCCTTTAGCTTAGGCTTAGCGATTGTGCTGATAATAATTGGCATGGTAATGGTGCAAAGCAAAGCTATCTTTGCCCGTTTACAATGGTTTACTAAAATTTCTTTTATAGTGCCAGTCATTAGTGCCTTAGTGGTCTTAAGTTTAGGCATCATCTTGAGCGTGAACGCTGTTAAAAAATTCCCTGCTAAATTTGACTTTTTATCTAAAAAAGAAAATCTTGAAGAAACCTATATCACTTATCTTGCCACCGACAATGAATACCATAAACAGCTTTATCTCACCCCTGCCTTAGGCGGTGAAGTTCAGCAAATCACCCATGGCAATACAGGCGTTTGGAATTACAGCACTTCCCCCGCAGGGGATAGCCTAATCTACTCGGTGCCAGACAGTAGCATAGGCTCAGAACTTTGGTATTGGCAAGCCGATATGGATACCCCAAAACTCATTTTATCTTGCCCCGAAGAGTCTTGCTCTGATGTACTTTGGTCGCCAACACAAGCACAAATTCTTTATAGTCGGCTTAATTTTGAAGATGAGCAAGCCTATCTCGGCATCCCTTCGCTATGGTGGCTTAATTTAGAAACGCTAGAAACCCAACCCCTTTTTCAAGATTCTCAGCTTCCTGTTTATAATCCGCGCTGGTCTTATGATGGCAGTTGGCTCAGCTATACTTCTGCGAATCCGAAAGAAATTCAGGTTTATCAGCTTGAAAATGGCGAGCGTCAGAACATCCCCACCGAGATTGGTTCCGCGGTTGCGTGGTCGCCAATTTCTGCCGAATTTCTCACCGCCGATTTGCAATTTATCGGTGAAATGTATCTTAGCAAAATCTCTCTTTATAATGTAGATAATCTAAGCCTTGCCCCGCTCCCCACAGAAGATGATTTCGATGATAATAACCCAAGCTGGTCGCCAGATGGAGAGAAAATCGCCTTTACGCGCGGAGTGTGGGATTTAGAATCGACAAATGGTGGCGATCAAATTTGGCTGATGGATGCTGGGGGGCAGGATCCGCGTCCAGTCACCAACCAAGTTGAGACCACGCACGGCGCCGCCCGTTGGTCTGTGGGCGGACGTTATCTGCTCTATCGCGTTTATGTCGTCAACAACACGGAGGCACCGTCTCAAATCCGCATTTATGATTTAGAGAAAAATGAAGAGATAACAGTTGTTGCGCCAGGAGAAAACCCCAATTGGTTTTTGCCGTAGAAAATTCTCGCTTGCGTAGCCTGAATGAACATGCTATAATTTTGTTGTTCCCCGATGCCTTTAAAATCATATAAATAAATTTTCTTAGCCTTTTTTTGTTTGTATGGTTAAAATCCCAACTCTATTTTGAAAAACACTCCCTTTTATATCAAAAACATTTAACAATGCCCATGTTCTTTGGGGGGCATTTTTTTAGATTACTCCTTAACTCATTTTACGCATTTTATTTATAACCTTCATTGAGGCTGTTATAAAATATCTTGCGCAAGACAAAATTCTATTCACCCCAATCGAGAATCCCATGAAAACTATCCTTGAACTAGAAAAAATGCGCTTGATAGAATTGCGCGCTATTGCGAAAAAATATAATATCCCCCGTGCGAACCGCCTTAAAAAAGAACGCCTTACCCTCGAAATTCGCCAAGCTGAGGCGGGGAATGAAGGGCTTGAAATTCGCGGCGGCATTCTTGAAATTATGAGCGAAGGTATTGGCTTCTTAAGAGCTGATAATTATCGCATTGGCTCGCAAGATATTTATGTTTCGCAAGCGCAATTGCGCAAATATGATTTACGTAACGGCGATATGGTCGTAGGTTTTGTGCGCGAACCGCGCCAATCGGAACGACATTTTGGGCTAACAAAAGTTGAAAGTGTCAACGGGATTGAACCAGAAAATGCACGCCGCCGCCCAAAATTTGAAAGTCTCGTGCCTGTTTTTCCAGACCGCCGCTTTGACCTTGAGCATGAACCCCGCGAGCTGGCAACACGTCTTATTAACTTAATTGCCCCTATCGGTCGTGGTCAACGTGGGCTGATTGTTTCACCGCCTAAAGCGGGTAAAACCACGATATTGAAAAGCATTGCCAACGCAATTGCCTCCAAGAACCCTGAAGTAACAATGATGGTTGCCCTCATCGGCGAACGCCCCGAAGAAGTGACCGATATGGATCGCTCTGTTGATGCCGAAGTAATTGCCTCCACATTTGATGAACCGGTTACTTCTCACGTCCGCACCGCAGAAATCGCACTGGAACGTGCCAAACGATTAGTTGAAGTGGGGAAAGATGTTGTCATCCTCATGGATTCCATCACCCGTCTCGCACGGGCTTATAACTTAGTTGTCAAACCTTCTGGAAGAACACTTTCTGGTGGTCTTGACCCTGCCGCACTCTACCGCCCAAAACGCTTTTTCGGTGCCGCACGTAATATCGAAGATGGGGGTTCACTCACCATTGTCGCCACCTGCCTTGTAGATACAGGCTCAAGACTCGATGATATGGTCTACGAAGAATTCAAAGGCACAGGGAATATGGAATTGCATCTCTCGCGCTCTCTGCAAGAAAGACGCATCTTCCCTGCCCTCGATATAGACCGCTCATCCACCCGCCGCGAAGATTTATTGCTCGGACCCGATTTGCTCAAACAAGTCTGGCTCATGCGCCGCATGTATATTCAAATGACAGCCGCCAAACCACAAGGCGCGGGGATGACACAGGGTATGGCAATGGAAGCAATTATTCAACAACTACGCGCCGCCAACACCAACGAAGATTTCTTGGATGCCTTGACGAAAAATTAATAGTCAAAGTCTCCCCCCTCTGCTCTAGCACTGTCCCCAGCGGCAGAATTGCACAAGTAAGTCTCTCTTAACTTCTACCCCACAAAGGCATAAAATTTGCAAAACCAATGCCTTTGTGGTATTTTTTTATCATGTCTTTTCTAAAAAAACACGCATTCACATTCTTAAGCTGGTTCTTCACCTTCATTATCGTAGCGGGGATTGTTTTTGTTGCCTACACGAATAAAGAGAGCTTCGCAGAAGAAGCACCGCCTCAAATAATTGAAATAACCGCAACGCCACCTACGAGTAATAGTAATAATCCTGCCGAATCTCAAGAGAGCGCACCAGAAATAGGCTCATCTGATGCCATAAGGCGAAAAATCACCCTCACTACCCACATTCCTGCCGACAGACCCAACTACGAAATTACCCAATATACCGTAGCACGCGGTGATTCAACCTTTAGCATCTCCGAAGAATTTAGCATAGAACCGGAAACAATTCTCTGGGCAAATTACGAAACACTTCAAGATAATCCCGATAGTCTGCGCGTAGGGCAAGAACTCAATATCCCCCCCATAGATGGTATTTATTATAAATGGGAAGAAGACGACACAATCGAAAGTATCGCCGATGAGTTTGACGCCGAAGTCAAAGATATACTTAGTTTCTCTGGCAACGATGTAGACTTAACCAACCCCACCTTTGAACCCGGCACATACGTCATGGTCCCCGGCGGCTCACGAGAATTTGAGCAATGGGTTATTATGGCACCTACAAGTGGTGGCTCAGGAGGCTCAGGTAGCAGTGCCTGTCCTGCGGGTGTCGTTGGCTCAGGTTACTTTATTTACCCCACCGCCAATCACTACCTCACGGGTAACGATTATTGGTCTGGGCATCTCGGCATTGACCTTGCCGCCGATACAGGCGCATCTATCTATGCCGCCGATAGCGGCGTGGTAACAATGGCGCAAGGTGGCTATAACTATGGCTACGGCAACGTCATCACCATCGATCACGGAAATGGATATTCGACCCTATACGCCCATCTTAGCCAAATCAATGTCTCCCTCTGTCAAAATGTTAGCGTTGGTGCCGTCATTGGCTATTCGGGCAACACGGGCAACTCGTTTGGCGCACATCTCCACTTTGAAGTTCGTCACGGCGGCGCGCATATCAACCCATGGGGGGTATTGCCCTAATTGTGCGCTGCATCTCTAAAGATGCGTTGCACATTTATAATCATGAACAAAAAAACGCTCCAAACCGCCCTACAAAACCTGCCTCTAGGTGGATTGCGTTATTACGAGAAAGTTGGCTCAACAAATGATATAGCTCTTTCTTGGGGGGATGAAGGCGGACGGGATTTTTCCATCGTCATTGCCAATGAGCAGTCAGCGGGACGCGGGCGAAACGGGCGTATTTGGGAAACCCCGCCTGATTCCGCGCTTGCATTTAGCTTGCTACTGATTCCCAACATCCGCGAGGAAAAAAACATCTCCCTCTTTACTGGGCTAGGTGCGTTAGCCCTCGTAGACACATTGCGCCAGCATTACGCGCTAGATGCCAAAATCAAGTGGCCCAACGACGTGCTAGTGGACGGAAAAAAACTAGCTGGAATTCTCGTTGAAGCCAATTGGCAGGGCGATAAAATAAAAAATATCGTTCTAGGCATGGGCATAAATGTTTATAAAAATTCAGTGCCTAATGATGTGCTTTTCCCCGCCACAAGTTTAGAAGAATCTAAACCTGACAGGTTTTCAAAACCTATCAGGTCTCTATTATTGTCGCAGATTTTAGAAACATTTCTTAAACGGCGACCAAGCTTGGCGCGTGGAGACCTGCACAATGCTTGGGACGAAAATCTGGCTTTTAAGGGCACTCAAGTTCAAATCCACGCGCGCGGCGGGCAAGTCGTCCAAGAAGGAGAGATTTTAGGCATTAATCAAGACGGCTCTTTGCGCTTAGATACGCATCCGTCAATCCATTTTGGGGATGTTCATTTGCGCCCAATAAAGGTATGATATACGAGAAAAAATGAGTTTGAAGAGGTGAATAATGTTAGATAATTTGCGCGAAGATGCCGGTTTAGAATCTGGTTATGATGATGAAATTTCTGATTTTCTTGACGATCTAGATGGGGAAGAAGAGAACGAAACGAAAACAGACGCTACTGCATTTTTAACTCCTGTAAAAAAAATGAGTGCTGTGCAACGCTTTATTATTGCGGCACTGCTTTTTATGTTGGTCTGTTTGGTTGGCTCAATGGCATTACTTGTTACGGGAAAATTCGCGATTTAGCCAAAGTTTAAAAACAAAAAAGCCGTGCTTTTACAGCACGGCTTTTTTATTTAATGCTCAGTTTGCCTCTAAATCAACTCTTTCTGCTCATCTTCTTTTTCTTCTTCTAACTCTACGCCTACTTGTTTGAGGTCTTTTTCTGCAATTCTGGCAACAGCGGCAACTGTATCCCCTTCTCGTGTACGCATGAGGTGAACGCCGCGCGTGGCACGCCCAGCCGTTTTAACTTCTTTAACTTTCAACCGAATAATCACACCTCCGGTGGACATAAGGGTGAGGTGGTCTTCTTGCTGAACAACGCGCGCCGCAACAATTTTGCCAATTTCTTCGATGGCTTTTTTATCCATTGTGAGAACGCCCTGTGTAGCGCGTCCCTTTGGTGAGTATTCTTCGAGCGGGGTCTGTTTGCCAATGCCCGTTTCTGTAACAGTAAGCAATGTGCCGCCCGGCTCAACCACATCTACCGTGGTTACTTTATCATCTTTAAGTAGTTTTATCGCATTTACGCCCGCGGCAGGTCTGCCCATTGCACGGATATTATCTTCTTTGTAGCGAAGTGCCTTGCCTAACTCTGTGACAATAATAATGTCGTCATCGCCGCTGGTGAGACGCGCCCAACCGAGTTTGTCGCCATCGTTTAATCCCATTGCGATTAATCCAGAGGGGCGCACAGAGGCAAATTCTGAGAGTTCTACACGCTTTATTTTTCCATTAACGGTTGCCAAAGTACAAAATGATGCGTCATCAAAATCTGGGACCGGGATGGCGGCTGTTATATGCTCATTTGCTTCAAGGGCAAGGATATTGACAATAGAGATGCCTTTCCCTATTCGGCTTGCTTCAGGAATTTGGTAGGTTTTTTCAGAGTAGACTTTTCCTCTGTCTGTGAAAAAGAGAATGGTATCTAAAGTGCGGGTCGGTATCATCATCATCACTTCATCTTTTTCTTTTGTGGTATGCCCTTTGACTCCGCGTCCACCACGCCCCTGTGTATGGAATGTTTTGGCAAGTACACGCTTGATGTAGCCACGCTCGGTGATGGTAACTAAAACCGCTTCATCTTCTACCAAATCTTCTTCATTCAAACTTCCACTAGCACCAATGGCAATATGAGTGCGGCGTTTATCGCCATACTTTTCGGCAAGTTCTAGTAAATCTTCTTTGATGATGGCAAGGATTTTCTCAGCATGAGCAAGTAAGTCTTCGTAATAAGCAATTTTAGACATTAACTCTTTATGCTCTTCTTCAATTTTCCAGCGTTCTAGTGCCGCCAATCGGCGCAATTGCATATCCAAGATGGCTTGTGCCTGAATTTCGCTTAATTTGAAGCGTTTTATCAAATTATCTTTAGCAACATTTACATCCGAAGATGCGCGAATAGTTTCGATAACGGAATCTATATTATCAAGTGCAATAATGAGACCATTTAAAATATGAGCGCGAGCACGGGCTTTTTTCAGGTCAAATTTTGTTCTGCGCGTGATAACTTCTTTGCGGTGTTCTATAAAGTGTTGTAAGGCTCGTTTTAGAGAGAGCAATTTTGGCTCTTTATTAACCAACGCCAACATTTGCACACCAAAAGTAGATTGGAGTGAGGTGTGCTTATAAAGCTGGTTTAGCACTTTCTTTGGCTGAGCACCGCGCTTGAGTTCAATAATAATGCTCATGCCACGTCGGTCGGATTCGTCACGCAAGTCAGATATGGAGTCTATTTTCCTACTTCGTGCCATATTGGCAATCCGCTCGATTAACGTTGTCTTATTAAGTTGGTAGGGGATTTCAGTAATGACAATTCGAAAACGATTAGCACGCATTTCTTCTACATGCGCTTTTCCACGCATGATGACGCGTCCACGCCCTGTGCTATAGGCTTGGATAATTCCCTCTTGCCCGACAATGATGCCGCCTGTAGGAAAATCAGGACCGGGGATAAATTCCATCAATTTCTCTACGCCAATTTCATCTGTATTATCATAATTGTCAATCATATAGACTAGGGCATCGGTGAGTTCATTCAAATTATGCGGCGGGATATTGGTCGCCATCCCAACTGCGATGCCTGAGGCACCATTAAGCAAAAGATTGGGCAAACGAGAAGGCAAAACATCGGGTTCTTCAAGAGAATCGTCAAAGTTCGGCGTGAAATCAACGGTTTCTTTGTTAATGTCAACCAGCATTTCTTCGGCGAGTTTTCCCATACGGGCTTCGGTATAACGCATAGCCGCGGGAGAATCGCCATCAATAGAGCCGAAGTTTCCTTGTCCATCTACAAGCATATAACGAAGTGAGAAAGGTTGCGCCATACGCGCCATAGATTCATAAACCGCTGAATCGCCGTGGGGATGGTATTTGCCCAAAACTTCGCCCACGATACGCGCTGACTTTTTATGTGATCCTGTCGAGCGAATGCCCATATCGTACATGGCATATAAAATACGCCGATGGACTGGCTTTAGCCCATCCCGCGCATCGGGGAGGGCACGCGCCACGATAACGCTCATTGCGTAATCGAGATAAGATGAGCGCATTTCTTGATTTATATCAATATGTTTTATATTGCCTGCTTCCATAAAAAAATCCTTCTTTTGCGTAGAAAAAGTGACCAATTTCCAATAAACTTATTTTAAAAACAAATGCTCTTTTTAGATATTTTTTTCTTCCTAAAAGAGCATTTTGAAACCTGTCAGGTATTCTTGTTTTAGGGTTAAAATATAGCGTAAAAATCTCTTTTTATTATACCGCGAATATCGCTTTTAAACGAAAAAAGACCCGTTTTCACGAGTCTTTTTCTTGTGCCGAAGCACAACGCTTTCTTGTGCCGAAGCACAGTTTACGTCTGTGCCGAAGCACAACGCTTTCTTGTGCCGAAGGCGGGAGTCGAACCCGCATGAGCATAAGCTCACTACGCCCTGAACGTAGCGCGTCTGCCAATTCCGCCACTCCGGCAAGGTCAGTGCAAGCACTTTATAGGCGAGAAGTATTGTATCTGAAATGGTCGTTTTGTCAAATGAAAGGCGACACG
>CAZAWS010000042.1:0-9945 GCA_964488755.1 uncultured Anaerolineaceae bacterium
AATCTGTCTGATCCGTAAAATCCGCGTTCTGTTTTGAGTCCTCTGAACGCTTACAGATTTTATGGTTACGGAAAAAACAAAAAGCTATTCTCGACACAATCCGTGTTCTCAGTGTTCAAAAAAGGCAAAAAACTTCGTGCTTCTTCGTGTGCCTTTGTGGCAAAAACGTTTAGGCATAAACAATATCTTCAGGACTTGTGCGATCTCGTTCAATTGGAGAGCTGGTATCTACAAGAAGTTCGCCTTCTTCGCTGATGGTGACCAAAAACAAATCCAGTGGGCGCGGCGCAGGCTGGTTGAGCACATCGCCTTCGTTGGTGAAAACCGAGCCATGACAGGGGCAGACAAACTCGCCCGTGGCTTGGTCAAAGGGAACGGCACAGCCTAGATGCGTGCAACGTCTATAAATGGCGAGAAATCCGCCATCTTCTAGGCGCACGAGATAGAAACGTCCCATTTCAACAGGAGTGACGCTCCCGAGGGGATAATCTTCATAAGCACCGATATTGAATTCCCCACCAAATTCGCCATCTGTGGCACGGGGTGAGAGAAATTTTAAGCCGACAAAACTTAATTCGGATACAGCTAAAACGCCAGCCGCACCCCAAGCCAGGTTAAGAAAGTCTCGACGTGATATTTTTGATTCAGACATGATTTTGCTCCAAAAAATTGTAGTGCTTTTTTGTACACGGAGAATACGAATTACGCGGAGAAAAACTTTTTTGTTTTTTCCACAACATTAAAGCTCTTCTCCGTGTAATCCGTGAAACTCCGTGTACAAAATTAAGGAATAATAAAAGCCATTCCCTCACCACGAAAGAAGATACCAATAATAGTGAGTGTGATAAAGGCTGAAAGTAAAAGAGTAAAAAGAGATAAGCGGGCTTCGCAGTTTGTCGCTTTCATTGCTTTTAGGGCTTCATAGAAACCAACTAATAGAAGCAAAACGCCCGCCAAAGGAATCCAGCCGTTGCTGATGATGCTGGGTAAAAACGGGAGCCAGCCGGGTAAATCGAGCCAGTATTCATCTACAAGAACGAAGGCGAAGGCACCGATTACGCCAAGATTCGCGCTGATGAGCGTGAGCCAGCGTCCATTCACGGATCGAAACCAGACTCCCGTGCTGTCCATGTCCTGATCCAAATAGGGGATTAGGAACAAACCCAGTAAACCGAGTCCCGGAATAATAATCGCCCCAAAAAGGGGATGAAAGTGCATCAGCAATTCTTGTAATCCCATAAAATACCATGCCGCTTTGGCGGGATTTGGACTATGCGCCGGGTTCGCTGCTTCTTCTAGTGGGGCGTTGACAAAAGTTGCCCACAGGAGCAGAATCGCGATCCAGACCAGCGCAAAAGTGAATTCGATGCTGACCAAGTGCGGGATAGTCGTGACCCGCTCTTTATCCGCTTTTTCGTTAATTTTACGAGGAATAGTAATTTTATCTTTTCGCACTCGCCAAATATGAAAAGAAGCCAATCCAAAAATTGAGAGCGGGATAATGGCAATATGCAAACCATAAAAATTGGTTAGTGTCGCCGCACCAACTTCTGATCCGCCCAGCAAAAGGCGCGTAATCGGCTCACCGACTAGTGGCACATAATCGAGCAAACTCACGCCAACAGTAACCGCCCAGTACGCAAGCTGGTCCCAGGGGAGCAAATATCCCGTGAAATTTGCGCCAACAATGAGCAAAAGTAGCGCAATGCCCATCGCCCAATTAAACTCACGCGGCTTGGTAAAACCGCCCGTATAAAAAACGCGCATCAGGTGCAAAACCGCCCCCACGACCATCAAATTGCCCGACCAATGATGCAAATTGCGAATCAAATTGCCAAAATAAACTTCCGTTTGCAGCGCAATCATGCTCTCATAAGCCGCTTCTGGCGAAGGCGTATAAACAAAAATCAACAACACGCCCGTCACCGCCAAAACCGTTGCCAGCAAAAGTAACAAGCCGCCCAGCCCAAAAGTATAATTAAATTTCAGCGCAGATTTCGGCGTTTTCGTGGGATGAATATGCAAAACCAAACTATTCATCACCATCTTCATTCTGCCACGGTCATCTTCCGGCGCAATCGGGTCACGCTGAATAGATTTATAAATGCGTTTCGACATCGATTCTTTTTCGGGGATTTGGATTTCTTTTTCTGTCATATTTTTTCTCGTTTTTAGGATGATGAAATGCGCCGCGTCGTGCTTGATTTAGGCTTGCGTGCCGCCAAATAACATTTTTTTGTCGTTTAGCTTTGTAACTGCCCCCACCCCTAGCCCCTCCCCCAGAATCGGTGGATGGGGACACAGTTTAGGATGGGGAAATTTTTTACGCCCCACTACCTCCATGCCCTTTACCATTTCCGCCGCCCCCGCTCCCGCCATTCCCTTGCCCCGCCCAAAGGGGGCGACCGTTCGGGTCTCGTAACATCACGCGTAATCCTGTCGAAACTTGGGTAATATCGCCTGCCTGAAATTGCTCACCCTGATAGAAGCCAACGACAATAACTTCATCACCAACACTAAAAGTCACATTTTGTTCGGCAAAAAAGCGGGGTTGCCCAGTTTTGAAAGAAAGAATTTCACCTTCAGATGTAGACATGGTCATATTGCCCCCTTGAAAAGACATCAGCGTACCTTCGACAGTAATCCACTCATCTACTTGTAGCTGACCTTCGCCACCACCATGACCATTTTGTCCCTGTTCACCAGAAGCCTCGCCGCTCCACATTGGCTGACCATTTTCATTGCGTAGTTGCAAAACCTGCCCATCAGCAGTTTGTACAGCCGTTGCGTGGATCATGCCCTCATTATATGAGCCATCTACAGTAACTATTTGCCCAACTTCAAGCGTAAAGCCTTGATTTGTCCAATAATCGGAAGGTCCCAATTCTACAAAAGCGGTTTCACCATTTTCTAAAGTCATTTCAATGCCCGCATCTTCAATCGTTGCGATGACACCTGTTTCTATCCATGAATCGCCAAGTGAACCCTCAGTTGCCATTTCTGCGTTCCCTTGTGCTTCGCCTTGTTGACCGCTTTGCTTCCCTTGCGGGCTATTCCCGTGCCCTTGCTCTTGAACGGCAACTTCTTGTGCTGGTTCTGATTCAGCGGTTGAAGCCTGATAAGCCATCGCCGCGCCGCCCGCGCCTAATACTGTGAAAATCAATAATCCTATTGCTATTTTCTTGAACATTTTTTCTCCTTTTTCTTTACTAAACATTTTTATTTGCTATCTTGTGCACAAATATACTGGGCGAATGTAAAGAGTAGGTAAAGAGTAGATAAAGATAACGCGAAATATGTGTAATCGCCTCATGTAATCCGTCAAAGGTGATATTCTTCCTCCTACTTTATCAGCTTAGGTTAATCTAAGTATGTGAAAATATAACTTATTAAAAGACAAATTCAAATATATGGTTGATTCCCTTTTTTCTGGAGACTTATGCTATGAAAAATCCCAAATTTATAATCGGCGGTTTATTGATTGTTGCCGCTGTGATTTACTTAATTGCTTCCTCTACCTCTGCTAACGCAGAATACTTTATGACCATTGAAGAAGTTGTAGCACAACAAGAAGAAATTGTGGGCAAGTCTTTGCGAATTTCTGGTGCGGTATTAGGCGATACCATTAATTATGACCCTGATACACTTACTATC
Source organism: uncultured Anaerolineaceae bacterium (assembly GCA_964488755.1). Lineage (GTDB taxonomy): Bacteria > Chloroflexota > Anaerolineae > Anaerolineales > Villigracilaceae > Desulfolinea. Next base: position 3,655 of record CAZAWS010000042.1, read on the forward strand.
ACCTTCACGGTAGCACACGTTACCGGCGACAACGATGAAATTGAAGCCCAGGGTGGGTTGGCTAAAGTGCTCCATAATGCAGTACGCGAAGAAGACACGCCACGACTTAATATCGTTTATAACGGTCCTATGCCCGATTTGCTTCAAGATGAAGCCCAAGCCATTATGACAGGGTATCTTGATGCAGACGGCACTTTTTATGCCGATGAACTTCTGCTCAAATGCCCCACTAAATACGAAGAAGCGGTGCCAAAACAAGCTGAGTAAGCTTCACTCCCAGCCCTGACAGGTTTTAGAAACCTGTCAGGGCTCACGCGTAGGACAAATCCCCCGCTCATCGCTAAAAAGATGTAAAATAGCAGGCACCCAGCCCAAAACACGCACGAAACGGTTTTTCATCCCACAAAAAAAGTTTTTTAATCCGCCCTTCGTCTACGCTACGTTACCACTTCGCTCCGCTCAGAAACTGTCTTTATCAAAGGAAAATTTATGCTCCCAAGTTTAGGATACGGCATTATCGTTATCACTTTTTTGGTCACAATTTACAGCGTGGCAATTGCCCTTTTTGGGGAAAATAAAAAAGACGGCGCAATGATTGAAAGTGCGCGGCGAGCGATGTTGATTACGCTACCGCTCATCACTATCGCCTCGGCAATTTTGATTTATTTGCTCATCAACGACCGCTACGATGTGGAATATGTTTGGTCGGTAACAAACCGTACCATGCCCACATATTTGAAAATCACGGCATGGTGGGGTGGACAACCCGGCTCGCTCTTGTTTTGGAGTTGGTTGCTCTCCGTTTTCACATCGGCTGTAACCCTTCGCAAATGGGATAGAGACCGCGAACTGCTCCCCTGGGTTTTAGTCGTAACAGGCATAACTTTAGCGTTTTTTCTTGCCTTAGTCGTATTTTTTGAAAATCCTTTCAAACTCATCCCTGCGGGGATACCAACGCCCCTCGATGGGCGCGGACTAAACCCTCTTTTACGGCATCCGGGCATGATTATTCACCCCCCCGCTCAGTATTTGGGTTTTGTAGCCGTCACCATCCCCTTCGCCTTTGCCATCGCCGCGCTAATTACGGGGCGCACAGACGACCGCTGGATTCGTATTACCCGCAAATGGACGCTTTTGGCATGGCTCTTCCTCGCGCTCGGTCTCGTTTTGGGGATGCGCTGGGCTTACGATGTGCTCGGCTGGGGTGGATATTGGGGCTGGGATCCGGTTGAGGTTTCCGCGTTGCTCCCATGGCTAACAATTAGCGCATATCTCCACTCTGTGATGATTCAAGAAAAGCGCAATATGCTAAAACAGTGGAATATGATTCTCATCATTCTCAGCTTTGGCTTGGTCATCTTCGGTACATTCTTAACCCGATCTGGCGTGCTCTCATCTGTCCACGCCTTTGCCCAAAGTGAGATTGGTCCCCTTTTCTTTCTCTTTATCGCCTTTACCTTTATTGTCTCTTTTTCTCTGCTCATTCAGCGTTGGGCAAGTTTAAAATCAGAAACAGAAATGAAATCTATGCTCTCGCGTGAAGCTCTCATTCTGCTTGCTGTTTTACTATTTTTGAGCATTCTTATTATTAGTTTTTGGGGCATTATCTTCCCACTTCTATCAGAGCTTTTTACCGGCTCAAAAGTAACCGTAGGACCGCCTTTTTACGAGCGGGCTACTGGTCCTGTTTGGGGCGCGTTAATTTTGCTCATGGGCATTGCCCCTCTCTCAGTGTGGGGACACTCCACCGCCAAAACACTCGGACGCGCCATCTGGAAACCCGCTCTTGCCGCGCTCATTTTCCCCATCGTTGCCCTCGTCTCAGGCATCACCAATTGGATAGCCCTAAGCGGCTTCACCGTTATCGGCTTGGTGATCACCGTCACCATTCGAGAGTTTTTCATTGGCACTCGCGCTCGCAGCAGAAACGAACGCCTAAACGAAAATTACTTCACCGCCTTTTTGCATCTTATTAAACGCAATCGGCGAAAATATGGCGGCTATATTGTCCATATTAGCATGGTGCTTATCGGCATTGGCATACTCGGCATCGAGCTTTTCCAAAGCGACACCCAACAACATCTTGCAATCGGCGAAGAAATTGAACTCGCCGGCTACACCCTACGCTACGACCGTCTCGACCAATTTATGCACGAAGACGGCAGGCGTATCACCCGTGGCGAAATGGCACTCAGCAAAGACGGCGTATACATAGAAACCCTCGCCCCCCGCTTCGACCTCTACCCAGACGGTCAGCCCATGACCATCCCCGCCGTGCGTAGCACCCTCAAAGATGATATTTACGTCATCCTCGTCAACTGGGAAGGCATCACCAGAGAAAGCACCCCTTTCAAGGTTTACCATAACCCGCTCGTCAAATGGGTTTGGATTGGCAGCTATCTCTTCGTGATTGGGATTCTGGTCGCGGTTTGGAAGGATGAAGATAAAAAGAAAGTTTAAATGTTGGGATGTTAAAAAGTTGGAAGCTTCGCGCGTGACTTTCAACTTGAGTGCCGATTAATTAACACCCCCCGTAACGCGACATTCATGTCGCCCGCGCTGGTTTCGATACGAATGACAATAATACTGCCATTCTACTCAACCACCACTATCATCATTTCACAAAAGCGAGATAAACCTCGCACTACAAAACCTTCAAACCTTCCAACAAGGTTTCGGAAAAATTATGAAAAAACTAAATATCCTAATCCTACTCATTCTTCTCGTCTCCCTCTTTGCCGCGTTCCCCGCCTCAGCACAAGAGGGAGATAATGGAGTCACAGACGATGAAGTAAACGCCATTGCGCGCGAATTGTTTTGTCCCGTTTGTGAGAATACCCCCCTCGATGTTTGCGAAACGCAAGCCTGCAAACAATGGCGCGAATTAATCCGCACCAAACTAGAAGAAGGCTGGACAGAAGAAGAAATTAAGCAATATTTTGTAGACAATTACGGCGCACGTGTACTATCTGAACCCCCTAAAAAAGGCTTTAACCTTTTAGCCTATTTTGTACCACCTATTATCATCTTAATCGGCGTAGTCATCCTCTTCCGTGCCTTCAAAGAATGGCAAGGAGATGACGATGATAATGACTATCATAAAGATGACGAAGATACTGAAAACCTAGAAGCCACAGAACCAGAAGCAAGTGAAAGCGACTCTAAGAATGATTATATGGCGCAATTTGAAGAAGAATTGAAGAAAAGTAAATAACGATAGACTTGCATTGCATCTCAAAGATGCGTTGCAAGTCGGGTTTTAAAACAGCCCCGATGTGCAACACATCCGAAAGAAGATGCGATGCACGTATAATTTGGAGCAACTATGATAGAAGAAGAAAAAACTGAAACCGCTGAAAAAAAGGAAGGCATGTCTCTCTGGGTACAAATCACTGTTTGGGGGGTAATGATTGCGCTCTTGCTAATCGTCTTTGTAGGTTTGCAACGTGCTCGTGAGGGCAATGTTCAAGCCGGTGCCGAAACAGCGAGTTTTGATTTCACTTTGCCCCTTTTTGAAGGCTATGAATATGAAGGCAAAGATGAAGTTTCGCTAACTGATTTACGTGGCAAAATTGTGGTGCTTAACTTTTGGGCAACTTGGTGCGTGCCCTGCCAACAAGAAGCAAATGAAATGGAAGAAGCCTGGCAACACTATCAATCCGATGGCGATGTCGTTTTCATTGGCGTAGATTATGTAGATACAGAACCAGAAGCTCTTGCCTACCTCAAAGAATACGGGATCACTTATCCGAATGGTCCCGATATGGGCACAGAAATCTCTCAAGCCTTCCGCATTCAGGGCGTGCCAGAAACCTATTTCTTAGACAGAGAGGGCGTTGTGCAATACGTGCAAAAGGGACCCTTTGCGACCACTCAGCAGATTGTTGGCATTATAGAATCATTGAAGTGATGAATGAAACGTAAAACGTAAAACGTGATTTTGTAGTTCACGTATCACGCAACACGTATCACGCTCTATAGAAAAACATCTCTCCTTCAAAAATAGCAACTTTGCATTAAACAGAACTCAGGAAAAACTTATGGACCTAGGCGCAATTTTTATACTTTTAGCATTAGCCATCGTTATTGCCATATATTTGGCGCAACCTTATATGGAAAGAAGCGTGGTGCTTGTTTCAGCAGAAGAGCTAGAGCTTTCTGCTCTATTTGCCAAACGCGACCAAGCCATTAGCTCACTCAAGGAATTAGAATTTGATAACTCGCTCGGCAAAGTGCCCGCGGAGGATTATTCCCTTCAGCGCGAGGCATTGATGCAAAAAGGCGCGGAGGCAATGCGCCAAATTGACGAATTTAAAGCCAGTGGCGTAACCATCCCTGAGAATGAAGATCAACTCGAAAAAGCAATTGCTGAAAGACGCATAGAAAGTGCCCCTACTGACGATACGGTTAGCGATGATTTAGAATCTATGATTGCCGCACGCCGTAAAAAACGCAATAAAAAATCAAGCGGATTTTGCCCCAACTGTGGGCATCCACTTTTAAGTGGAGATAAGTTCTGCACAAGTTGTGGGAAAAAAGCTTATTAAATCAGTAAAAGGCGGGGCTGAAACCCGCCTCTATACCCAAAAGGAACCCTATATGAAATCACGTTTTATAATTATTTTGACAATTTTAGCTTTATCGCTCTCTGCTTGTGCTTCACTTGCTGAGGATATTACTCCCCCACCTGATGCAAATCACCCTGCCCCAGAAGAAACGGTGGCGCCTGCTGAAAAAGAAATTGCAGAAACAGAAGAAAGTGCCCAAGAAGCAGACACTCAAGAGACAGACGCAGATGGCGAGTCTCTGTTTAACAAACACTGTGCAGAGTGTCATAATAAAGACGGCTCAGGTGAAGGCAACTCTGGCGCAGATTTAACCGATGCTGAGCGACTAAACGGATTCCCAGATAAGATGATTGGCGCATTAATCTTAAAAGGAAATAGCGATGTAATGCCTCCCATCAATGCGAATCTGAACGATTTCGAGTTGGGCGCGCTCATCGCGTATGTACGCGAGTTGTCGGGGAAAACGCCAAATGCCGAATTAGATGATGATGGCAGCACTCAAGCCGAAGACACGTCTGAAACGGAAGATGAAGTGCTGGGCGATGTTAATGGACTAGTCACCAACGGCACAGGCGGCGATCTGCCCAAGAATCTCACCGTCCAATTAGAAATTTATGAGCACGATATGATGACCGGTGACTTCAATGTTATCGGTACTTTTGAAACGGAAGTTGAGGAAGATGGCACCTATATATTTGAAGATATGGAGCTGGTTGAGGGACATGCCTTTTTATCTGCGATTAATGATGATGGCGTTATTTATACATCTCAACCCAATTTTATAACAGAAAATAGTGCCGATATAGAATTGCCTATTATTTATTACGAAAAAAGTAGCGATACATCAGAATTGGCGATAGACCGTCTACACGTTTTCTTTGAGCCACCAAATAACGAAGAAGAGATAGCGCATGTTGTAGAAGTTTTTGTGGTCTCTAACCCTAGCCTTTACGCAATTGTTCCTGAAGATGATGAAGCTGTGGTTGAGTTTTTACTTCCAGAAGGTGCCAATAATATCCAATTTGAAGATGGGGCTTTCGGCGACAGATATATAGAAATTGAGGGCGGATTTGGGGATACTGCCCCAATTTTGCCCGGAATAGGCGCACATGAAGTAGTTGTCTTTTTTGATATGCCCTACGAGAAAAAGTTCTTGGTCGGAAATAGTTTAGATTTTACCCAAAAAATTGAATACCCCACAGATTCTGTAATTGTAATGGTTCCAAAAGGCTTAGAAGTTGAAAGCGATTTGCTCACCGAAAGTGGCGAACGAGAGTCACAAGGTTTGGTTTTTGTCACTTATTCTTCTCCCGCTATGCCAGCTGAGGCAACTTTTGAGATGAAAGTTTCTGGCGAAGTTTCGATGGATGCCACAGGCACAGAAACAAACTCAGAACAAAATATGCTCTATGGATTATTCGCTCTTGGCGTTGTGCTAATTGGCGCAGGCACTTGGTTCTATCTACGAGATCGTGGAAATGATAATGAAGATGACTATGATGATGCCGAAATGGACGATGCCGATGAACTCATGGATGCTATCATCGCCTTAGATGATGCACACCGCGTAGGCGATATTAGCGATGAAGTTTATCAAAACCGCCGCGCCGCGTTGAAGAAGCAATTGAAAGAATTAGCTTAGACAGGTACTGGTAAATCAGTGAATCGGGAATCAGTGAATCAGGAATCAGTGAATCAGGAATCAGTGAATCAGGAATCAGTG